>NZ_JBANEL010000018.1:0-118242 GCF_040187735.1 Comamonas sp. w2-DMI
CAGTTCGTAGCGGCTGGGACGAGACATTTAGGCTGGTTTCCTCCTGCCTGTATCGTCTCATCTCCCATGCGCATCGCTCTGAATGTCGATTCAGCCTAGCGGCCCCGCAGGTGATGCGAAAACACTGACGGCCTACCACTGGAAGCTGCAGCAGGCCTTCACGCCCGCCGGCGGCGAAGACCAGACCTGGTTCCTGACGCCGGGTTCGGGCAAGGCTCCGCTGGAGCTGGACTTTGTCGAGCAGCGCGTCGTCGTCAAGAACCTGTGCAATGTGATGTCCTCCGGTTATTCCATCGAAGGCCAGCGCATCAACATGCAGCGCGCCATGAGCACCCTGCGCGCCTGCAACGACAACCAGCTCATGCAGCTGGAACAGAAGGTCTCGCGCATCCTGCCCCAGGCCAAGCAATGGGCGGTGCAGCTCGGCGTGGGCCAGGAAGCTCCGCGCCTGACGCTGCAATTCATCGACGGCACCAAGTGGCAGCTGGACGGCACGCCCACCTCCGACACCAAGTACGGCAGCGCGCCCGAACGCATCTTCCTGGAAGTCGCGCCCCAGCGCGTGGCCTGCAGCCACGGCGTGATCAAGGACTACCAGTGCCTGAAGGTGCGCGAGATCCGCTATGGCGACAATGGCGTGAAGACCTTCACCGGCCAGTGGGAGAACTTCTACAGCGAGATCGAAGGCTACAAGCATGAGCCCGGAGTGGGCAACGTGCTGCGCATCAACCGCTACAAGCTGCAGAACGTTCCGGCCGATGCCTCCAGCTACGCCTACGTGCTGGACATGGTGGTGGAAAGCGCCATCGAAAAAGGTAAGAAGTAAAGCCTCGACGCCTCGCCTGCCAGAGCCAGTGTCTGCATTGCCTGCAGACGCTGGCTTTTTTCATTCCAGCAGAATGTTTCACGCCCTGCCCTGGCCGGTCGCCAGCGGCCCAGCGGACAGCCCCACCCGGCGAACCTCTGTAAAAACCCAGTTATGACAACTAGTTGACACTGCATGCTGGCTCGCCACGGGCTTCAAGGGCCCTCTCCCATGGAACGGCCGGGTTATTCCCAGGGACTGTGGGCCCGCCTGTGGAAAAGTCGCGGAACAACCCCGCAAGGCCGCATCGTTGCTGGCTCCGTCTTGGTTGATGAAAAAACAGGCAGCCATCCGGCAGCGTCGGGCAGCACCAAAATGTTTCACGCCTGCAGGCGGCATTCCTTGGAGGCGGCTGCAAAAAAAAAACGGTACCTGCAACAGTACCTTCAGAGGAGGAGACACAAACAGAAATCGGCTACCCGCCGCATTCAGCGCGCAGGCACTGTGGCGGCGCTCAGCACAGCCGGAAGCGCCCTTCGACAAACATGGAGGAACGGTGGCCGGTTTCGGAATGGGCATCGGCATAGGACCAGAAAGCCTGGACGGTGCCGCTGGCCGAGTCGATGACCTGGCTCACGGTGAAGCCGTTCTTTTCTATCCAGTTGAGAAAGTGCAGGCTGTCGCTCAGCTGCAGATAGCTGAGCTGCTCGCAGCCCTCGGACACATGGCCCTGCGAATCGACCACGCTCCAACGCATCTGTCCGCTCGGGGTGTACTGCACCTGTGCCCGGCTGTCCGGGAAAAAGATCTCGGCTTTGCGACCCAGCAGGGTGCCCGCGTACTGGATGGACATCAACATGATGGAGACTCCTTCAAAACACCGCACAACACCATCTCGACAAGGGGCTGTAGAGCCTTTTTCAATCTCTGTCTTGCATGTTGGCCCTGTCCCGGACAGGCTTTTGTGGGAGCGCGCCGCATGCCATCGTCGGCAGCGGTTTGCGGCGGCTCAAGGCGCGCGCGCAACCTCCCGCACCTGCGCTGCGATGCCCGCAAAAAAGGGGAAAAAGGCCATGCCGATACCGGCCTTGCGCACCTTCTTTCACCTGCTGCGCCATCGCAGCGACGCATGCGCGGAAGCAGCCCCTGTGCAGAAAGTTCACCAATCAACGATACTTGGCGGCCTGCCTGCCGCCGACCGCTGCAGCCCTCGCCGGCAGGTGCCGGTTCACAGCGATCTGCTGCCGCAGGCCTTTCGCATGCCGGCTGGCGGCGCCAGCGACCACGGATTTCACCTTGCCATCTTCAGCCCCATCCTCTTCCAGCGGAGCCTCTTCGGCAAGCGCTGCCGCACCGCTGCGCGACAGCGCCTTCATCTCCTTCGTATTGGCCCGCATGCTGGCCATGTTCGCCCAGCAGATGCAGGCCGTGGTCGTGGCCTGGCAGGTATACGACATCACGCGCGAGCCGCTTGCCCTGGCCTATGTGGGCCTGGCCCAGTTCATTCCCATGATGGGTCTGCTCATCCCCGCAGGCGACCTGAGCGACCGCATGAGCCGCAAGCGCCTGCTCACTTTCAGCTGGAGCGTGGCGGCCGTCTGCTCCGCCCTGCTGCTGGTGCTGACGCGCAGCGGGGCCCACAACGTGCACTGGATCTATGCCGTGCTGGTGCTGTTCGGCTGCAGCCGGGCCTTCAGCGGCCCGGCCCTGCAAAGCCTGTTGCCGCAGATCGTGGCGCGCGAGCAGCTTGCCAAGGCACTGGCTACCAACAGCATGCTGATGCGCACGGCCTCCATCGCGGCGCCCGTGCTGGGCGGCCTGCTCTATGCCTGGGGCGGCGGAGTGCTCACTTATGCGGTCAGCGGCCTGGCCCTGGCTGCATCGGCGGTGCTGCTGGCAGGCGTGCCCGTGCGCTATGCCGATGCGATCGCACCGGCCGTGGGGTCCATGTGGCAGCGCTTTTCGGAGGGCGTGCATTTCATCCGCACACGCCCGATCATCCTGGGGACCATCTCGCTGGATCTGTTTGCCGTGCTGCTGGGCGGCGTGGTCGCGTTGCTGCCCGTGTATGCGCACGAGGTGCTCAAGGTCGGCCCCGAGGGACTAGGCCTGCTGCGCTCGTCCATGGCCATGGGGGAAGTCGGCATGGGCCTGTGGCTGTCGGCCCGGCCCTTCAACCGCCGCGTGGGCAAGGTGATGTTCGGCGCCGTGGCCGTGTTCGGGCTGGCCAATCTGGTCTTTGCGCTATCGCACTGGTTTGCGCTGTCCATGCTGGCGCTGGCGGTCGCGGGCGCGGCCGACATGGTGAGCGTGTACATACGCTCGGCCCTGGTGCAGTTCTCCACCCCGGACTCCATGCGCGGCCGCGTGAATGCCGTCAACATGCTGTTCATCGGCTCGTCCAACGAGCTCGGCGAGTTCCGCGCGGGCACCAGCGCCTCCTGGATGGGGGCCGTGCCGGCCGCCATCGTAGGCAGCCTGTGCACGCTGGGCGTGGTCGGCGGCTGGATGGCTTGGTTCAAGCCGCTGCGCGATGTGGACCGGCTGGAGGACGCCGCCGCGGTCAGCGGTGCCAACAGCAACGCCTGATCCGCTTCCCCAGCTTCATCCACTTCCAGCCCGTTGGCGCGCCCATGGGCTTTTTTGCGTCCTTTTCACGCATGCGGCCGGTTTGCGCATCATCCTCTACAAATTTTTACCCGGGTTATATTGCGCGCAAATTTATGTCCGGGTAAAATATTGACCATGAACCAAGCCAACCTTTCCACCTATACCAGCTTTGACGGCCATCGGCGCATTGCCAGCGGTCCGCTGCTCGCCAATGTGCTGGCTGCGAAGCAGGCGCATGCCCGCGCCAACGCGGGCTCTGTCTGGATCTTCGACGACGCCACGGGACAGGCCATCGACGTGGACATGCGCGGCAGCGAGGAAGAGGTGACTGCACGGCTCGCGCAACAGCAAGCGCTCCAGGCCACGCCCGATGCCCCTCAGCCCGAAACCGGAGCTGCCGCGGACATGCCCAGGGGCCGCGGGCGACCCAGGCTTGGCGTCGTGGCCCGTGAAGTCACGCTGCTGCCACGCCACTGGGAGTGGCTTGCCGCGCAGCCCGGCGGAGCCTCCGTGGCCCTGCGCAAGCTGGTCGAGGATGCCCGGCGCGCCAGCGAAAGGCAGGACAGGCTGCGCCGCGCGCATGAGCGCGCCTACCACTTCATGCAGGCCATTGCCGGGGATCTGCCGGGATTCGAGGAAGCCACGCGCGCGCTGTTCACCCATGATGCGGACCGCTTCCAGGCGCTGCTGGCCGACTGGCCGCAGGATGTGCGCGAGCATGCATTGCGGCTGGGCTTTGGCGACGAAGCCCTCCCTCTGGCGTAAAACCAATATCTATAGCACCCAGCGCCTGAGGATATTGGTTCCGGGACAGTTTTTATGCAAAAAGCCCGTCGACATTGCCGACGGGCTTTTTCATGGCCGAGCCGAAAGCGAATGCTTACAGCAGCTCTTCACGCAGTGCAGCGGCGCTCTTGGGCGAAAGCAGGCCCGGCGCCACATCGAACACCGTCTTGCAGCCGGTCTGCCCCATCTGGCGCAGGCGGTGCACGGCGCGTGCATAGGCCACCAGCACGCTGGACGTGAACTCGGGGTTGCTGTCGAGCTGAAGACGGTATTCGACGACCTGCTTGCAGGCGTCGGAAGTATTGCCGCTGCGAATCACGAAACCGCCGTGGGGCATGGCGCCATGCTCGCGCGCCAGCTCCTCGGCACTGATGAAGTGCACCGTGGTGTCGTACTGGTCGAAATAATGCGGCATCCCGACGATGGTCTGGCGCACGGCCTCGGCATCGGCGCCCTCGGCAAGCACCACAAAGCATTCGCGCGTGTGCTTCTCACGCGTGGACAGTTCGGGGCGCACGCCCGAGCGCACCTTGTCCACGGCCGCCTCGACGGGAACGGTGTACTGCACGCCGCCGGCCACGCCGGGCACACGTCGGATCGCGTCCGAATGGCCCTGGCTCAGGCCCTTGCCCCAGAAGGTATAGGTGGCGCCGTCGGGCAGCAGGGCCTCGCCCATCACGCGGTTGATGGAAAACATGCCGGGGTCCCAGCCGGCCGAAATCAGCGCCGTGGTCTGGCCGGCCTGCGCGGCCCTGTCCACATTGGCGAAATGCTCGGGAATGCGGGCATGGGTGTCGAAGCTGTCCACCAGGTTGAAGTGCGCGGCCAGCTCGGGCGCCTGGCGCGGCAGATCGTCCTTGGAGCCGCCGCACAGGATCAGCACGTCGAGCTGGCCCTTGTGCGCCAGCAGGCTGTCCATGGCATGGACGGGCGTACCCGCATGGGAAGGCTTGAGCTGCGAAGGGTCGCGGCGCGTATAGATCCCCGTGAGCACCATGTCAGGATTCCTGGCCATGGCGGCCTCCACGCCACGGCCCAGGTTGCCGTAGCCGATGATGCCGATGCGGATGGGGGATGTCTGCGATTCCATGCGTATGTCTACCTTTTCGTTGTAAAAAACCGGAGTCCGATTATTGGCCCGCCGCAGCCGCCTGCGCGGCCGGCCTGCATGTGCTTCAGTGAGTTCTCTTGGAACGTGCACCCCACAAATGCAAGGCGCCATCGAGCACCAGCATGGCCACGGCCGCGAAGATCAGCGCATGGGCCGGCCACTGCTCGCGCGGCAGGCTCTCGCCCAGCAGCCAAGCCACGGCCACCAGCAGCACCGGCTCCACATAGGACAGCAGGCCGAACAGCCCCATGGGCAGCCAGCGGCTGGCAATCATGTAGAAGGCCAAGGCCACGGCGCTCAGAATGCCCAGCAGCGGCAACAACGCCCACAGGGAAGCATGCTCCGCCACCAGGCCCCAGCTGGACGGCGCACGCAAGGTGAAGGCAATGGCAACCGGCACCAGCAGCACCATGTCCACCCAGTGGCCGGCCAGCGTGTCGGTATGCATGCGACGGCGCAGCGAGAAATAGGCGGTGTAGCCCAGCGCCACCAGCCAGGTTTCCCAGGACATGCCGCCCGCACGCCACAGCTCCCAGGCCACCCCGATGCCGGCCAGCGTGGCCGCCAGTGCCTGGCCGCGGGTCAGCCGCTCGCCGAACAGCCACCGCCCGACCAGCACCATGACCAGCGGCAGCAGGAAATAGCCCAGCGACACCGGCAGCGCCCGGCCATGCAGCGGCGCCCACATGAACAGCCACAGCTGCACCCCCAGCAGCGCGGCGCTGAGCAGCAGGCAGGCACCGAAGGCCGGCATCCGGCGCGCCCTCGCCAGCAATGCCCCGACCGCCGGCAATTCCCTGCGCGCGAGCAGCAGCAGCGTGGTGAACGGCAGCGTCATCAGCACGCGCCAGCCAAAGATCTGCTCGCCGTCGAGGGGCACCAGCAACGGAGACAGGTAGTAGATGGCGCCGAACAATACCGATGCGAGCACGGATACCGCCACGCCTTTGAAGACAAGGGACACGGGAATAACAGAAAAAAGAAAGCGAATGCGCACGTACAAGGGTCCGTTTGCTCCTATCTCCATAGCAAACGCCTTGCGCGCGGAAAACGATATGCGGCAACGGTCGAAGAAAGCACCGCAGCCTGGCATTGTCTGACAGGCACCGCGCCCGCGCCCGTGGCAGCGGCAAAGTCCAGCGACACACCCTCCCTTGGCTTGACGGCTACCATCGGCAACCTCGCACGATCACCGCCTGGCCCATGTCCATTTCCTCCTCTCCGCCTGCTGACCCCGCCTCCGAAACCGCGCCGCTGACCGTGCTGTGGCAGGACGAACACATGGTGGCGGTCTACAAGCCTGCGGGCTGGCTGGTGCACCGCACCGGACTGGACGCACAGGAGACCCGCTTTGTCATGCAGGCGCTGCGCGACCAGCTGGGCCGCCATGTCTGGCCCGTGCACCGGCTGGACAAGGGTACCTGCGGCGTGCTGGTGATGGGCCTGCACCGGCAGGCGGCGCAGGCGCTGGCAAAGAGCTTTGCCGGGCATGCCACGCGCAAGGAATATCTGGCCGTGGTGCGCGGCTGGCTGCCCGACACCCTGGAGGTGGACCACCCCCTCAAGCCCGACGATGCGCCGCAGGACGCCGTGGTGCAGGAGGCTCACACCACCTTGCACTGCCTGGCGCGCCTGTCCTGGCCCGAAAGCTATGACCCCCGCCACCCGCAAACCCGCCTGAGCCTGGTGCAGGCGCTGCCGACCACGGGCCGGCGCCACCAGATACGCCGCCACCTCAAGCATGTGGCCCATCCCATCATCGGCGACGCCACGCATGGCAAGGGGCCCCTCAACCGCTGGTGGGCCGAGCGGCTGGGGCAGCAGCGCCTGTGGCTGCATGCCAAGGCGTTGGAAATTCCCCATCCGGCCACGGGCGAACGCATGCGCTTCGAAGCCGACTGGAGTGCCTTGCCCCAGGTACCCGAAGTGCAAGACTGGCAGCAGCTGCTGCAACTGCCGCAATGGCAGCCTTGCGGCACAGCCATGCCTCTGTCCTGGCCGCAGTGAGGCAAAGAGAAAAGGCGCCTCGAAGGCGCCTTTCTCATCAAAAAATGGCTGTATCTCTTATACAGAAAACGTTGTCAGCTCACTTTTTCATTGCAATCCTGGATCACATCGACTTGGGCGTTGCACGCACCCAGTCGCCCTCTTCGTCGAACTGCAGGCTGGGCGCGGCCACGAACGGATAGTCGGCGGCCGGATCGGCCTTGAGCTCGCCCGCAAGCAGCTCGGCCAGGCGCTCGTTGCCCATCTTGAAGCCGCAGGCCTGGGCATGGCCACCGCCGCCAAAGCTTTCGGCCAGCGGGATGCAGTTGAACTCCGAGCGCGAGCGCAGGCCCACCTTCACGCCCTTGCGGTTGGCATGCCACATGAAGGCGAAGCTGCCGCTCTGGCGCGACAGCAGGTCGCCCACCTGGCTGTGGAACATGCCGGGGCAGTTGACCATCAGGCCCTGAAAGCCGTTGAAGACCAGCACTTGCGCGCCGTCGGCAATGTCGGCGCACAGCTTCTGGAATTTTTCGTCCATCGCGCCGCCGCGCGCCATGAAGGCCTGCTCCTGCTCGGGCGTGAAGGCCGCGATCTCGGCCCAGCGCTCGAAGCTGCGCGGCTCCATGTCCAGCGCGGCCAGGAAGGGCGCGCTTTCCTTGAATTCCCACTTCCAGATGTCGCGGTCCTCGATGTAGCGGATCAGGCCCGGCACCGGCTTGTCGGGGTGGAAGAACTCCCAGGCCAGGCGCGCACCCGACTTGTTCATGTCGAAATGCACCACGCCGCAGCGGCACTGGTAGCCCTGCAGCTTTTCGGCCGCGCTCTTGTGGTGGTCCAGCACCACCAGCTTGGACACGCGCGCCTCGACCTGCGCCAGCAGCTCGGGCTCGAACGCGAAATCGAGCACATAGACGGCACGGCCCGCCAGGTCGCCCAGGTCGTCGGCGCTCTGGATCTCGCCATGGTCCAGGCCGCGGAATTCGGCCTGGCCCTCATAGAACAGCCAGGCCGCCAGCGCAGCGCCGAAGCCGTCGGGGCAGCGGCGGCCGTGGAACAGGATCAGCGGCCGGGGGTCGCTGCGCTCGGGGCGCACCAGCAGTTGCTGGAACAGGGGAAGCTTGGAGTTTTGTGGGGTCATGATGGCCTGCATTGTCGCCGGTTGCGCATGGGTCGGCCCGCGCCATGGCATGCCGCAGCCGAAAGCCCTGCACTTCGGTATCTACCTAAAGCCCCACAGCACGCATACGCCTATGATGGAGGTCTTGCTATTGAAATGCTGCGGTTCACCGGCAGGCCCGCTTGCCAAGACAGTCACAGCGCGCTGGGTGCTCCGCGGCCCCTGTATGCGATCTACACCCGATATCACACCTCACCTCGGTCAGCTGCTCAAATTCCGGCGCGACCTGCATGCCAACCCCGAGTTGCGCTATGAAGAGCACCGCACCGGCGACAAGGTCGCCGCCTACCTGACCGCCCTGGGCCTGACCGTGCACCGCGGCCTGGGCCAGACCGGCCTCGTGGCCACCATCCACGGCAAGGGCCGCAGCAAGGACAATCCCGGCCGCTGCATCGGGATCCGCGCCGACATGGATGCCCTGCCCGTCACCGAGATCAACAGCTTCGACTACGCCAGCCGTAACCAGGGCTGCATGCATGCCTGCGGCCACGACGGCCACACCACCATGCTGCTGGGCGCGGCCACCCTGCTGGCGCAGCAGCCGGACTTCGACGGTTCGGTGCACCTGATCTTCCAGCCCGGCGAGGAAGGCGGCGCCGGCGCCAAGGCCATGATGGACGACGGCCTGTTCGAGAAATTCCCCTGCGAAGCGGTGTTTGCGCTGCACAACTGGCCTTCGCTCCCCGCGGGCCAGATGGCCGTGCGCGTGGGCCCCATCATGGCCTCCACGCTGCGCTTCCAGATCAAGGTCAGCGGCAAGGGCGGTCACGCAGCCATGCCCCACACCACGCTGGACCCGATTCCCGTGGCCTGCGCCATCGTGACCCAGTTGCAGACCCTGGTCTCGCGCAATACCGATCCGCTGGACTCGGCCGTGCTCACCGTGGGCCAGATCACCGGTGGCACGGTGGAAAACATCATTCCCGATGACGCCATCATTGCCGGCACGGTGCGCACCCTGAAGAAGGAAACGCGCGAAATGTTCATCGAAGGCATGAAGCGCATCAGCCACCATGTGGCCGCCGCCCACCAGTGCACGGCCGAATTCACGTTGCGCCCCGGCGCTTATCCCAACACCACCAACCACGCCAGGGAGGCGCGCTTCATGGCCTCGGTGATGCGCGAAGCGGTCGGCGACGACAACACCTTCGACGATGTGCTGCCGGCCATGACGGCCGAGGACTTCGGCTTCATGCTCGAAGCCGTGCCCGGCGCCTACGGCTGGATCGGCAACGGCCCCGGCGGCAAGGCCGGCGTGAGCCTGCACAACCCGGCCTACGACTTCAACGACGACAACCTGGGTCGCGGCGCGAAGTTCTGGGACCTGCTGGCGCGCCGTTGGTTCGAGCAGCCCGCTCAGGACTGAAGCCGGTCGCCATCCGGCATCCCCGCCCCCAAAAAAGCCCGCATCATGTGCGGGCTTTTTCATGGCAGGCCTTGCGGCACCGGCAGCGGACTTCAGCGCGGTTTCTTCGGAGCCTTGGCTGCCGCCTTGGGCCTGCCGGCGGCCCTGGTCTGCCCAGCCCGGGCAACGGCGCCTTCTTCGGTCCTGGGCGGCCGGCTCGGGCGCTTGCGCTGGGCCGCGCGCGCGTCCTTCTTGGCCTGGCGCTCGGCATCCTTGAGCCGGCCTTCGGCCAGCCAGGCCTCGAATTCGGCCGGCGTTTCCAGCGTGATGCGGCCTATCGTCGCATCGCGGAAATCGGTGAGCACCAGCTCGGCCGCCTTTTGCAGGTTCACGCGCCCGCCGCTCATCACGGCACCGCGCTTCTTGCCGATCAGGGCCAGCAGCTCGTCGTCGTGCAGCGCCGCAATTTCCGCATCTCCCAGGCCCAGCTTGTAGCGCTGCTCCAGCATGGCCGCATAGTGCTTTTGCAGGTACAGCAGCAGCTCCAGCGCCACCAGCTCCTCGTCGTAGGCGTTGCGACCCACTGCACCGCTGGCCGCCAGGTTGAAGCCGCTTTTTTCCACGATGATGCGCGGCCACAGCATGCCGGGCGTGTCCCACAGGTAGAAGTCGTCGGCCAGCACGATGCGCTGTTCGAGCTTGGTCACGCCGGCCTCGTTGCCGGTCTTGGCCTGGCTCTTGCCGCTCATGGAATTGATCAGCGTGGACTTGCCCACGTTGGGCACGCCGCAGATCAGCACGCGCATGGGCTTGGCCATGCCGCCGCGCGACGGCGCCAGCAGCTTGCACTGCTCGATGAGACGCTTGGTGGGCGCGGGTTCGGAGGCATCGAGCGCGATGGCGCGGGTTTCGCTCTGGGCGTTGTACCAGTCCAGCCAGGCCCTGGTCTGCGCGGCATCGGCCAGATCCTGCTTGTTGAGAATCTTCAGCCGCGGCTTGTGGCCGGTCATCTCCTGCAGCAAGGGATTGGCGCTGGAGCCCGGCAGACGCGCGTCCAGCACCTCGATGACCACATCGATTTCCTTGACGCGCTCCATGATGGCCTGGCGCGTCAGATGCATGTGACCGGGGAACCACTGGATGGCCATGGTGGGTTATCTTTCTTTTATGGATAGGGAATCAGACGGGCAATGAATGCTTCGCGCGGGTCGAGCGGCAAATGGACACTGCAGACCGGGATGGAATGCAAGGCGCAGCAATCGCTGCAGCTATTGCGAGCATTTGCAACGCGGCAGGCCGCCCGGGGCGCAGATGCACACGGCGCGGCGATCCGTGCGGAGCATCCCGAGGATAATCGGCTCCTGCTTTTCTGACCGGCGCGCTCACTTATGCCCCTGCCCTCCGCCCCCCAAAAATCCGGCGCTTCGCGCAAGTCCCGCAACGAAATCCTGATCAAGGGCATGACGATTGCGCTGATCGGGCTGATCATTCTCGTCGCCCCCCTCATCAAGCCCGACAGCGGCATCGGCCAGCTGTTCGCCCAATCCTATCTGGTGGGCTGGTTTGCGCTGGTGCTGGGCCTGGCCTTCATCGCCCAGTTCCTGCTGAGCAAAAAAAGGAAAGACTGAAGAATGGCCGAACTGCAGGCCCCGCTGGAGCAGGCACGGGCACGGATCGCACTGTGGACGCGACGCGCCGAGGCCGCTGGCGCACGCCTGCGCCAGCCGCCGCCCGAACCCACGACCTGCTGCGGACGCGGCTGCAACGGCTGCGTGTGGGAAGGCTTCTACGGCGCGCTGCAGTTCTGGTGCGAGGATGCCGAAGCCCAGCTGTCAGGGGCCCGGCGGGATTGACATCCACGGGCGGTTGAGCCTCAGGCAGGCAAAGCCAGCCGGCGGTGCGCAGCGCCCGAACCATGCTCCTGCTCCTGCGCCGCGAGCCTGAATCGTGCCGCGCCGCTTTCCAGGCGCTGGGCCTGGCTGAAGAGCTCGTGCGCGGCGGCACTCGATTCCGCCACAAGGCCTGCATTCTGCGTCGTCATGTCGTCCAGCATCTGCACGGCCTGGCTGATCTGTGCAATGCCCTGGTTCTGTGCCTGCGCCGCCTCGGTGATCGAGGCGATCAGGCTGCTGACCTTGTGCACGTCCTGCACGATATGCTCCATGCGCTGGCCGGCCTGCTGCGCCAGGGCCGTGCCCGAGCGCATCTGCTGGCCCGAGCTTTCGATCAGCGCGCGGATCTGCTTGGCCGCGGAAGCGGAGCGCTGGGCCAGTTCGCGCACTTCGGAAGCCACCACGGCAAAGCCCCGCCCCTGCGGGCCGGCGCGCGCGGCCTCCACCGCGGCGTTGAGCGCCAGGATATTGGTCTGGAACGCAATGCCGTCGATCACGCCCACGATGGCCGCCACCTGCTGGCTGCTTTGCGCCATGTGCTGCATGTTGCGCACCACTTCCTGCACCACGGCGCCCCCGCTTTCGGCCGCCGCGGCCGCGCTGCGCGCGCTGCGGTCGGCATGGTGGGCGCTTTCCGCCGAGTGGGTGACCAGCGTCACCATGCTCTCGATGCTGCCGACCGTGGCCTTGAGCTGCTCGGCCGCCTGGGCCGTGCGCTGCGACAGATCGGTGTTGTCCTGCGCCATCTGGCTGGAGGCCGCGGCCACCGCCACCACGCCGCCCTGCACTTCGCCCACCAGGGCCCGCAGGCGCTCGGTCATCTGGGCCAGGGCGCGCATGAGTTCGCCCAGCTCATCCTTGCGCCCGCTGCTTTGCGCATAGGACAGGTCGCCGGCCGCAATCGTCTGTGCCAGCTGCACGGCCTGGCCCAGCGGCGCCGTGATGGAGCGGATCGTGGCCAGGGACAGCAGCGCGCCGGCCAGGCCCATGCACAGGCCCACGGCCACGGCCACGGTCTTGGCCCAGGCGCTGCGCCCGCGGCCCTGCTGCTCGGCCTCCTGGCGCTGGCCCTGCTGCAGGGCGATGAAGGCATCCTGGGCTTTCACATAGCGCTGCGCGGCCGGCACCAGTTGCTCGTCCACCAGCTTCTGCGCTTCCCAGGCCTTGCCCAGATCGCGGGCCTGGTAGGCCTGCTCGTAGATGGCCAGAACGGTCTTCCGTTCCTTTTCCACGCCGGCCAGTCCCTGCTGGTCGGCCTGGCTCTGGGCGCCTGCCTGCACCTGCTGCTGCAGGTCCTGGGCCCGGGCCATCAACGTCCTGGCCTTTTGCGACAGCTGGGTGATCAGATGCTCCTCGGAAGAAAGCACGCTGGCCAGTGCCGCCTCCACGCTCTGCAGCGTCAGCGCCTGCCAGCGCAGCGCCAGGTTGATGCGCTTGTCGGTGGCCTGCACCGTCGCGCTGACCTGCTGCTCCACGCTCTGCAGATGCGCGAGCAGACCGCCGGCCACCAGCACGCAGCTCAGCAGCAGGCCAAGAAAAAGCACCCACATCTTGCGGGCGACGGAAAGATTCTGGAATCGGAATAGGGACACGTTGCACCAACCTGCGCCGCCGGACCTGCGCCGGCCGCGGACCATTCCCGGCCGGCCGCCCACGGCGGCTGATGTAACGATATGCAACTTAAATGTCATCTACATGACAAAACCTTCCGACTGCTGGCAAAGCTGGATGAAAAAAAGCGCCTGCGGCAAGCTGCAGGCGCCTTGCTCCACAGAAGCCGACGTCAGCGCAGGCTCTCGGGGTCCATGTAGCGGAGCCGCCATTCCTCGAAGGACAGCGTATCGGCCGCCTCGATGCGCGCCTGCTCGGCCACGGATTCGGCCGTCAGCTGCTCGTAGCGCTGCTGCTGCTGCGCCGTCCAGGGCAGGGCCAACAATGCATCGCGGGCCTGGGCGGATTGCGCGGTCATGAAGTCGATGTAGCGGTTGCCGTAGCGGCCGGTCAGCTCCTGCAGCAGATGGGCAGAAGGCGTGGTTGCGCGGCCTTCGACACGCGCCAGCGCCTGCTCCAGCGCCGCGCTGTAGTCGCTGCAGGCATGGGCCGCATCCAGCGCCTGGGCATAGGGGCGGCACTGCTGCAGCACTTCCAGAGCCCATTCGGTCAGCAGCACCTGCCGGCCATTGCGCGTCAGCATCAGGCCGGGCTCGCGGCCCTGCTCGGCCGTCAGGTGCTGGTTGCGCTTGAGATCGCAGATCTCCTGGGGCGTGTCGGGCGGGCTGTCGCTGTAGAGGCAGTGCAGCAGGAAGACGTCGAGCATGCGCATGGTGGCCGGCGCAATGCCCACGGTCTCGAACGGATCGATGTCCATGAGCCGCACTTCCACATACTCCACGCCGCGCTCGCGCAGTGCGTGCAGCGGGCGTTCGCCACTTTTCACGGTGCGCTTGGGGCGGATGGTGCCGTAGAACTCGTTCTCGATCTGCAGCAGCCCGGTGCCCAGCTGGTTGTAGTCGCCGCCGGGGTTGCGCACGCCCAGCTGCTCATAGGGCGGATAGGGGCGCACCAGCGCGTCGTGCAGCGAATCGGCATAGCCGTCCAGCCCGTTGTAGCTCACGTTGATGCTGGCCTGGGCATCGCTCTGGTAGCCCAGGCGCCCCATGCGCAGCGAGGTGGCATAAGGCAGGTACAGCGCATCCTTGCCGTCGCCCAGCGGCTGCAGGCGGTGCTCGCGGCCTTCGACGAAGCAGGGGCACAGCGCCGGCGATGCGCCGTACAGGTACAGCAGCACAAAGGCATGGCGGCGGAAATTGCGGATCAGCGCAAAGTATTCGTCGCTGCTCACGCCGGGCAGCGACCAGTTGTAGTGGATGCCCGAGATCGTCTGCATGCGCCGGCCGTAGCGGTGGCCCAGGCCCATGCGGTACACGCTCTTGGAGCGGCCCGAGTGCGAGGAGCCGTAGCGGCCCAGCGGAATCGTCTCGTCGATGGGCAGGCGGCAGGGCATGCTCGCGTTCCACATCAGCTCGCCGCTTTCGCTGAGATTGCGCAGCACGAACTGATGGACCTCGGTCAGCTCGTCCAGGCACTCCTGCACGCCCAGCCGTGCGCCCGTGATGAGCTCCAGCTGCGACTCGCTGTAATCCGTGGTGATGTGCGGATGGGTCAGCGCCGACCCCAGCACTTCAGGGTGGGGAGTCAGGGCCAGCGAGCCCGTGGGCAGCACCCGCAATCCCTCTTTCTCAATGCCACGACGGATGCCCAGCAGCCTGTCGGTGCTCGGCATGGTCACGGCGGTCTGCGATGTCTTCATTCTTGTTTACCGTTTGTGGGTGAAGACGCTGATGACAAACCCTGTCTGCCAGACCGCGCCCAGACGGCGAATGATAGAGAAATGAGGCGGGCCGCGATGGAGGCCGGCCGTTTAACCTCGCATTTCGGCCTGCCGCAATGCGCCAGACTCAAGACAGCGCAAGCAAAATGTCAGATTTGGCAGGCGCTGGCGCCTGAGCCACTGCCCACTTTTCGGCCGCAAAAGGCTTTCGGTGCAGGGATTTTTGCATTGGTGCTAGCGACCGCCCCAAGCCCCGGGGCAATCACTGGTAGCAGACATGGGCCGCCTGGTACACATAGCATTTGTCCAGCAGCTTCTCGGCGTTTTCGGTGATGGTGATGCGCTCGCCGTCGGGGCGGTAGAGCGACACATGGCGGAATGCGGCCTCGCGCGAGGTGCTCGGCGCGTCGCGCGAGACCTTCCACTCCTCCTGCGTCTCGCCTTCCGGCAGGTCCAGCACCACGGTGATGGTCTGGGTCTCGTCGGCCAGCTTGATGCACTTGCCCTGGTCCACGCTGGAGACCGCGCCGGCCGGCACGGCCAGGCCGAACGGGCATTCCTCCAGGCCGCGCACGGCCACGGCTTCGCCGCCCACCTTGATTTCGAAACCGTTGCGGAAATAAATGGTGGGTTCCTTGGCAGCTGCCTGAGGCAGCGGGGCCCCGGCCTGGGGCGGGTTGGCGGACGGGTTGCAGCCCGACAGGACGGCAAGGGAGAGCAGCGCGAGAGCGGAAAGACGTTTCATGCAGAAAAACGGCCATGCCCTATGCATGGCCGGGAACCAGAGGCCATGGGACTGGCCGGGGACGGAAATCGGAGGGACAAGGCAAGGCCCGGGCACGCTGCGCCCCTGGACGGGCATCGGCATGCATGGGCCTTGGCGGGTGCGCATCATGCGCCGGAAACCGCCGCCTGCTGGCGATGTTCAGGTTGTTACTGTTTCACCAAAGCCGCATGGAGCCTGCGTGCACCGGCCGCCCGGATGCAACAAAGCCCTGGCGGGACTGGAATCCTTGCCAGGGCTTTGAAGCGGCGGCGGCAGGCCGCGGAGGCTCAATGGCCGTGCGCAGCCATGGCCTTGCCCACTTCCACCTGGCCCTGTACCGAGCCGCTGCCCGGCACCTGCTGGCCTTCGCTGGCCGTGACTTCGGCCAGGCGCTCAGCCAGTGCCTCGGGCACGTCGCCGCCGATGCCCAGGTACAGGCCCTGCGTCAGCGTGATGTGCGCGGCCTCGAAACCGCCCGCGCCGGCGCACAAAATGGTGCGCGTGGGCGCGCCCTCATGGGCCAGCACCAGCATGGCGGGCACCACGGCTTCGGGCCTGAGCGCTTCCAGCACGGGCTCGGGCAGCAGGCCCTCGGTCATGCGCGTGGCCGCAGTGGGCGCCAGCGCGTTGACGCGGATGTCGTGCTTGGCGCCCTCGATGGCCAGGGTCTGCATCAGCCCCACCTGGGCCAGCTTGGCCGCGCCGTAGTTGGCCTGGCCGAAGTTGCCGTACAGGCCCGTGGACGAGGTCGTCATCACGATGCGGCCGTAGTTCTGCGCCTGCATGTGCGGCCACACGGCCTTGCAGCAGTTGGCGGCGCCCATCAGGTGTACGTCCACCACCAGGCGGAAGTCGGCCAGGTCCATCTTGGCAAAGCTCTTGTCGCGCAGGATGCCTGCGTTGTTGACCAGGATGTCCACGCGGCCCCAGGCATCGATGGCCTGCTGCACCATGGCCTGCACGGCCTCGAAGTCCGTGACCGAGGCTGCATTCGCAATGGCCTCGCCGCCTGCCGCGCGAATCTCGTCCACCACCTTCTGCGCCGCGGTGGCCGAGCCGCCCGAGCCATCGACCGCGCCGCCCAGGTCGTTGACCACCACCTTGGCGCCGCGCCGCGCCAGGGCCAGCGCATGCAGGCGCCCCAGGCCGCCGCCTGCACCGGTCACGATGGCCACACGGCCTTGAAAATCCACTGCCATATTTCTTGCTCCTTGCATCAACGCCCTTTCTGCCAGGGCTTGGCAGCAATGTAGCGGCAGCTTGCTGCACTGCAGCGTTACCGATGCGACTTCGGACACCACGGCTCGGGTTATCCAGTAGGCATCACCGTTTTTGCTATTAATTAAGAAGCATATGGCGCAGGCCATGCATAAATTTCAAAACCCATCAATATCAGGATAGTTGATGAGACTGCGTCATTAGCTTCTTTTTCAATAGCATGCCTCAACCCGGCGACCACTTCGGGCTTTTCCCCAATGGGGCGCAACAAGGCTGTGGAAAAGCCTGAATAGCCTTTGCAACAATCCAGCAAGCCGTTGATTTTTCAATGAAAAATCAAAATGCACAAAATTTGGGCAAATCATTGCGTCGCCCTTCCGACTTATCCCGCATTGGCCTGAACAATGGTGTGAACAAATACACCTGCACGCTGGATAACCACGCCAAGTCCTTGATTTCATTAGCTCCATCGACTGTTGCTGAAATTCCAGGCACGGCCCTCCGGCCGGTCGCCACAGCCTCACCCGCAAGGCCATGGCCCCGAATTACCCCCATAAATGCAGGACAAGCATGTGGACAAGCCCTAAAAATCCTCGCAAAGATGATGCAAGTCATTGATTCACAATGGGATTGCAGCGGCCGCCCAAAAATGAGGCAGCCCTATACCTCCCTGGCAGGGGCAGACATGGTGCAAAACACGGTAAAAAGGCGGATTGGCTTCGCGCAGCCGCAGCCTGTCCCACCGTCTTTCGCGCTTTTGCGCCGTTCGCGTTTTCCGCGCCATGTCCAGCGACTCTTCCGATCTCTCGCCCTTTGCCCCGCCCTTTTTCATCGCCCGATGCACGCCCAGCGAACAGCAGGTGGACGCCTGGGCCGACCAGTCCCTGCTCGACTCCCTGGAAGGCGGCGGCGTGAAATGGCCCAGCTCCTGCCGCAACGGCACCTGCCGCACCTGCCTGGGCCAGCTGGTCGCGGGCCGGGTGCACTACAAAATCGAATGGCCGGGGCTGAGCGCCGAGGAAAAGGCCGACGGCTATGTGCTGCCCTGCTGCGCCTATCCCGACAGCGACGTGGTGCTCAGAGATCCCTCCTGAGGCGCTGCGCGCCTTCCCCTAGGAGCGACGTGCAACGGGGCGCCGACCTCGGCCAGGGCCCCGCCGCGAGGCGGCTCTTGCTCGGCGTATCTGGGCTTGTCCACATGTTTTCGCAGCGCAGGTTTTTGTACGGCTGTGGCTGTGCAACGGCTGCACCGGTAGCGCGGATAACTGGAATATTGCCAATTGGTATAGCGCCAAAGCGCCAGGGTGCCGACCTCGGCTGGCATAGAATGAGCGCTTTCCGCAAGGCCCTGCCTGGCTGGAAAGCGGCCCTGGCGCCTCACACGTTCTTTGAAAGTCCTGCCGGAGCCCCGCTCCGCATTCCCGGACACTGGTGCGTGCGCGGCGCCAGCTGCTGACAGCCGGGCACCGCATGCAGCAAGTCCAAGAAGGCACTTTCATGAACAGCTCCCTCACCCCCGTGCCGATTTCGCCGGTGGAAGACATCGTGGCCGAGATCCGTGCCGGCCGCATGGTCGTTCTCGTCGACGAGGAAGACCGCGAAAACGAAGGCGATCTGGTTCTGGCATCCGACCACGTCACGCCCGAGGCCATCAACTTCATGGCCCGCTTCGGCCGTGGCCTGATCTGCCTGACGCTCACGCGCGAGCGCTGCGAATTCCTCAAGCTGCCGCCCATGGCCGCACGCAACGGCACGGTGTACAGCACGGCCTTCACCGTCTCCATCGAAGCGGCCGAAGGCGTGACCACCGGCATCTCGGCCGCCGACCGCGCACGCACCGTGCAGGTGGCCGTCGACAGGAACAGCCAGCCCACGGACCTGGTGCAGCCCGGCCACATCTTCCCGCTGCAGGCCGTGGACGGCGGCGTGCTCATGCGCGCCGGCCACACCGAAGCCGGCTGCGACCTGGCGGCCCTGGCCGGCTGCACGCCCTCGGCCGTGATCTGCGAGATCATGAAGGACGACGGCACCATGGCCCGCCTGCCGGACCTGCAGCTGTTCTGCGCCGAGCACGGCATCAAGATCGGCACCATTGCCGACCTCATCGAATACCGCAGCCGCACCGAATCGCTGCTGCGCAAGGTGGGCACCCGCCCCCTGCAGACCGCCCATGGCGAGTTCATCGCCCATGCCTTCCGCGACGTGCCCAGCGGTTCCGTGCACCTGGCGCTGACCAAAGGGCAGTGGGATGCCGGCACGCCGGTGCCCGTGCGCGTGCACGAGCCCCTGTCCGTGCTGGACGCGCTCGAAGTGGGCCGCAGCCAGCACTCCTGGTGCCTGGATGAAAGCCTGCAGTACATCGCCGACAAGGGCCAGGGCGTGGCCGTGCTGCTCAACTGCGGCGAATCGGGCGAGCAGCTGCTGGCCCAGTTCGACGGCAGCGCCCGCTCGGCCCAGGCGCCCGAGCGCGGCCGCATGGATCTGCGCACCTACGGCGTGGGCGCGCAGATCCTGCGCGACCTCGGCGTCTCCAGGATGCAGCTCATGGGCCAGCCGCGCCGTCTGCCCAGCATGGCGGGCTACGGCCTGGAAATCAGCGGCTACATCACCAAGCAATAAAAGGACCCCGCATGCTGAATGCAGAAAAAGGCCAAGGCCAGAACCTCGATGGCGCCGATCTGAAGATCGGCATCGTCCAGGCACGCTTCAACGAAAGCATCACCAACACCCTGTTCAACGCCTGCCGCGACGAGCTGCTGGCCCTGGGTGTGAAGACCGAGAACATCGACCACGTCACCGTGCCCGGCGCCCTGGAAGTGCCCGTGGCCCTGCAGGCGCTGGCCGAGACCGATGCGTACGACGCCCTCGTGGCGCTGGGCTGCATCATCCGCGGGGAGACATACCACTTCGAGCTGGTGGCCAACGAATCGGGCGCGGGCGTGACGCGCCTGGCCCTGGACTACCACCTGCCGATCGCCAACGCGATCATCACCACCGAAAACACCGAGCAGGCCATTGCCCGCCAGGTCGACAAGGGCCGCGACGCGGCCCGCGTGGCCGTGGAGATGGCCAACCTGCTCAACGCCTACGACAACTACGCTGATGACAGCGACGACCATGAGTGACGACCAACCCAGCAGCCCGGCATCGCGCCGGCCCCCTCGCCAAAGCCGCACCGGACTGACCAGCACCGGCGCGCGCAAGGCGGGCTCCAAGTCCAACCGCAGCCGTGCGCGCGAATTCGCGCTGCAGGGCCTGTACCAGCACATCGTGAGCCGCAACGACGTGCTCGATATCGACCGCTTCACGCGCGACCTGGCGGGTTTCCACAAGGCCGACGCGGTGCACTACGATGCGCTGCTGCGCGGCTGCGTGGAAACCGAGGAGCAGCTGGACACGCTGATCGCGCCCCAGCTGGACCGCACGCTGGCCGAGATCTCGCCCATCGAGCATGCCTGCATGTGGATCGGCGTCTACGAGTTCCAGCACTGCCCCGACGTGCCCTGGCGCGTGGTGCTCAACGAATGTATCGAGCTGGCCAAGGAATTCGGCGGCACGGACGGCCACAAGTACGTGAACGCCGTGCTCAACGGCCTGGCGCCCCAGCTGCGCAGCGCCGAAGTGGAAAAAGATCGGAACCACACCCCCTGAGCGGCTTTGCCGCTTCCCCCTCTCTCTACGCGCTGCGCGCTAAGGGAGGGGGACGACGCCTTCACCGCGAGACGGCTCTTGCTCGGCGTCCTTGGGTTGGGCCGCGCCGGTTTCAAGCCTTCGCCCTTTCCATACTTCTGAGCCGGGCCGCGCCGGTTTCAAGCGCCGCCCCTTCTCACCCCGATAGATCGTTTGCCCGACATGCAGCTTTCCCGCCGCGCCCAGCGCATCGAACCCTTTTACGTCATGGAGATGGCCAAGCGCGCCCAGGAAGTCGCGCGCCAGTCCAAGGACAGCGGCACGCCCATGATCTACCTGAACATCGGCGAACCCGACTTCGGCGCCCCGCCGCTGGTCCAGGAGGCCGCCGAGCGCGCCATCCGTGCGGGCCGCACCCAGTACACCCAGGCGCCCGGCCTGCCCGAGCTGCGCGAGCGCATCAGCGGCTGGTATGCGCAGCGCTTCGGCGTGGATGTGCCGGCGCGGCGCATCATCGTCACCGCCGGCGCCTCGGCCGCGCTGCAGCTGGCCTGCCTGGCGCTGATCAACGAGGGCGACGAGGTGCTGATGCCCGACCCCAGCTACCCCTGCAACCGCCATTTCGTCTCGGCGGCCGAGGGCAAGCCGGTGCTGATTCCCTCTTCCGCGGCCGAGCGCTTCCAGCTCAGCGCCGGCAAGGTGCAGGCCGCCTGGAGCGAGCGCACGCGCGGCGTGATGCTGGCCTCGCCCTCCAACCCCACGGGCACCTCGATCGCGCCCGACGAGCTGCGCCGCATCCATGAAGTGGTGCGCTCCAAGGGGGGGGCTGACCCTCATCGACGAGATCTACCTGGGCCTGTCCTACGAAGAGCAGTTCGGCCATACGGCGCTGCAGCTGGGCGAGGACATCATCTCCATCAACAGCTTCAGCAAGTACTTCAACATGACGGGCTGGCGCCTGGGCTGGATGGTGGTGCCCGAGGCCCTGGTCAAGCCCATCGAGATGCTGGCCCAGCACCTGTTCATCTGCGCCAGCACCGTATCGCAATACGCGGCGCTGGCCTGCTTCGAACCCGAAAGCAATGCCGAGTACGAACGCCGGCGCGCCGAGTTCAAGGCCCGCCGCGACTATTTCATTCCCGCGCTCGATGCACTGGGACTGTCCGTGCCCGTCAAGCCCGACGGCGCCTTCTACGCCTGGGCCGACTGCCGTGCGGCTGCCGACAGGCTGGGTGTGCAAGGCAGCTGGGACTTTGCCTACGCGCTCATGGACCGTGCCCACCTGGCCATCACGCCGGGCCGCGATTTCGGCGCCTTCGAGACGGCCGACTTCGTGCGCTTTTCCACGGCCAACTCCATGGAGCAATTGCAGGAAGCCATTGCACGCCTGAAGAGGCTTCTTGCCTAAGACACAGCGATGACACAGAGCAAGCAGGAATCTCTGGCGCCGGAAGCGGACGCTGCGCAAGCCGGTGAAGCCAGGCAGGAGCCGCCTCGCAGCATGGACGGCCCCAGCGAAGGCACTGCCCCGCTGGGGGGGGGGGCCGGCGGGGGGAAGCAACGCGGTCGCCGCGGGGGGATTCGCGTTCCCCGTCCGCGTCTACTGGGAGGACACCGATGCGGGCGGCATCGTGTTCTATGCCAATTACCTGAAGTTCTTCGAGCGCGCGCGCACCGAATGGCTGCGCTCGCTGGGCATCGCCCAGCAAAGCCTGCGGGAACAAACCGGCGGCATCTTTGTCGTAACGTCTGCACAGCTGCAGTACCTGCGGCCGGCACGGCTGGACGACCAACTGATTGTTACCGCCCGCCTGCAAAGCGCCGGCCGCGCTTCGCTCACAATACAGCAGCAGGCTTTACTGGTGAACACAGACAATCAACCGACAGGCCCCGTGCCGCTGTGCGAGGGGCTGATCCGCATTGGGTGGGTGGATGGCACGGCCATGCGCCCCGCGAGAATTCCAAACCATATCCTGGAGCAACTTTCATGAACTCCCAAGACATGTCCATCCTGAGCCTCGTGATGCAGGCCAGCTGGGTGGTGCAACTGGTGATGCTGATCCTGGTGGGCGCATCCATCGCCAGCTGGGCCACCATCTTCCGCAAGGCCCAGACCTTGAAGCGCGTGCGCACGCTCAACGACAACTTCGAGCAGGACTTCTGGTCCGGCACCAGCCTCAACGACCTCTACGCCGCGGCGGCCCACCATGCCAAGCAGGGCGGCCCCATGGAACGCATCTTCGCCAGCGGCATGCGCGAATACCAGAAGCTGCGCGAGCGCCGCATCACCGACGTGGCCACGCTCATGGACGGCACGCGCCGCGCCATGCGCGCCAGCTTCCAGCGCGAGCTCGACGAGATCGAATCGGGCCTGTCCTTCCTGGGCACCGTGGGCTCGGTCTCACCCTACGTGGGCCTGTTCGGCACCGTCTGGGGCGTGATGCACGCCTTCACGGGATTTGCCAACATGGAACAGATCACGCTGGCCACCGTGGCCCCCGGCATCGCCGAAGCCCTGGTGGCCACGGCCATGGGCCTGTTCGCCGCCATTCCCGCCGTGACCGCCTACAACCGCTACGCCCACAACATCGACCGCCTGGCCAGCCAGCAGGAGACCTTCATCGAGGAGTTCTCCAACATCCTGCAGCGCAACGTGGGCGCCACCGCCACCCACAGCGCATCCGGCCATTGAACGCCGCCCGCATGAACGGCAAGGAGTGACGCTATGCCCTCAGTGGCCTCACGCGGCGGGCGCAACCGCCGCACCGTCAACGAAATCAACATGGTGCCCTTCATCGACGTGATGCTGGTGCTGCTCATCATCTTCATGGTGACGGCCCCCATGCTCACGCCGGGCTCCATCAACGTGCCCACGGCCGGCAAGTCCTCGCGTCCGCCGAGCAAGAACATCGCCTATGTGCTGCTGGACAAGAACGGCGACATCCGCCTGCGCACCGGCAGCCAGGAACAAAAGCTCGGCCTCGAGGATCTCAAGGCCGCGGCCCAGTCCTGGCAGCAAGGCCAGCCCGAGGAAAGCGCCATGCAGATCCAGGCCGACAAGAACCTGACTTTCGAAGCCGTGATGAAGGTGCGCTCCGTGCTGCAGGATGCCGGCGTCAAGCGCGTGGCCTTCGGCGTGGTCACTTCCTCGCACTGAAGGCGCCGCACCGGCCACGCCCTCCATTCCAGACAGTCAAGACCGACAAGGCAGACACCCTACACCATGCCTCACCAGCAAGACCGCGACCAGTTTGCCCCGCCCCGCCCCCGGGGCCGGGCGCGCGCCTGGACGCTGGCCCTGGCCGCGCACGGGCTGCTGATCGCCGCCCTGCTGTGGACAGTGCGCCCTCCCCGACAAGCCGACGAACCCATGGTCGAGGCCGAAGTCTGGAGCAGCTCCGCACCAGCGCCCGCGCCCGTGGAAACGCCCCCGCCTCCGCCGCCGGCCCCCGAGCCGCAGCCCGAGCCCCCGCCGCCGCCCCCCGCCCCTGTGGTGGTGGCCCCGGTGACGCCGCCCGCGCCCAAGGTCCAGGACGATGACCGCGAGGCCGAGATTGCGCTCGAGAAAAAGCGCAAGGCCGAACAGCTGAAGAAGGAAAAGGCCGAGCAGGAAGCGCGCGAGCAGCGGGAGAAGGAACGGGAAAAGCAGCACCAGGAAAAGCTGGCGAAGGAAAAGGCCGAGAAGCTGGAAAAGGCACACCAGGAGAAGCTGGAAAAGCAAAAGGCCGAGAAGGCGGAGAAGGAACGCCAGGAAAAGCTGGAGCAGGAAAAGAAAGAGAAGGCTGCCAAGGAAAAGGCGGAGAAGGCCGCGCGCGAAAAGGCGGAAAAGGAAAAGGCCGAAAAGGCGGAAAAGGAAAAGGCAGCCAGGGAGAAAGCCGAGAAGGAAAAGGCCGAAGCGGCCAGGAAGGCCGCCGAAGACAAGCGCAAGAAGGAGCAGGCCGCCAAGGAGGCGAAGGAAGCCAAGGAAGCCGAGGCACGCCGCCAGGAGAACATACGCCGCATGCAGGGCATGGCCGGCAGCGGCGGCTCCGATGCCAGCGGCACCGGCGGCAGCCGCAGCGGCGGAGCGGGCAGCAGCGCCAGCGGCGGTCCGTCGGCCGGCTACGCGGCCAAGGTGGCGGCGCGCGTCAAGCCCAACATCGTCTATCCGGACGCCATCAGCGGCAATCCGCGCGCCGAGGTGCGTGTGCGCACCGCACCCGACGGCACCATCACCAGTGCCACGATCAGCAAGTCCAGCGGCAATGCCGCCTGGGACGAAGCCGTGGTGCGCGCCCTGCAAAAGACCGACAAGCTGCCGCGGGACATCGACGGCAAGGTGCCGTCCGACCTCGTCATCGGCTTCAGGCCGCAGGACTGACGCAGGGCCCTCCCGTATTGTGCAAATCAAGCCCCGCCGGCCCGGCCTGCGGGGCTTTTTCATGCCTTGAGCAAACCGCGCAGCCCCCGGCTGCACTCCTGCCGCGCTACCCGGCGAGGCACATATAGGCGCCCAGCACCAGCAGGCTCAGCATCAGCACACGCTTGAAGAGCGGAGGCGACAGGCGCTCGCGCAGCCGCGCGCCCCATGCCATGCCGGCCAGTGCGGGCAGCAGCATCAGGGCAGAGACCAGCACGGCCTGGCCCCAGGCAAAGCCGCCGCCCCGGGGGACGGCAGGCGCAGCCCCTGCCATGCCCAGCCCCAGCGCCACGGTGGAAACCGTAAAGCTCAGACCCATGGCCTGCATCAAGGCCTGGCGCGGGAGATTCAGCGCCTGCAGAAAGGCCACGGCAGGCACGACGAAAACACCGGTCAGCGCGGCAATGCCGCCGGTTGCCAGGCCGCACGCCAGCCCCAGCCATGCCTGGTGCCTGACCGGGATTGCGGCACTGCGGCCCCACAGGCCCCAGGCCGCATAAGCCACCAGCGCCAGACCCAGCGCCATGCGCGCCACGGGCAAGGCACCCACAGGGCCCCAGCACCCCATGCCGCCCAGCGTGCCCAGCACAATGCCGGCCTGCATGGGCCACAGCCGGCGCAGCACCGGCATGAGCGCAGCCACGGGGCGCATCTGCACCACATTGGTCACCAGGGAAGGCAGCAGCAGCCAGGCCGCCGCCTGCCCTGCGGGCATCAGCAAGGCCAGCAATGCCATGGATACCGTGGGCAGGCCCAGCCCGACCACGCCCTTGACCACGCCCGCCAGCGCGAACACGGCCAGCGCCGCCACGAAAACCCATTCCCGCTCTGCCATCTGTCCCTCCTGTAGCTGCCATCCATCGCTGCCATGCATCAGGAAAATCCAAACTATTTTTTTTTATCCTTCATTGCCCGGTACATCGATACAGCGCAATACTGTCCGGCGTTACAAGCATCCACAAGCGGGAAATTTCAAACCAAGGCTTTGGAAATTCCTGAATGTCACCCCATGGGCCTGCGCTTCGACCTCACCGACCTGCAGCTGTTCGTCCACATCCTGGACAGCGGCACCATGACCGCGGCCGCCGCGCTGTCGCACATCACGCTGGCTTCGGCCAGCGAGCGCGTGCGCGGCATGGAAAGCCAGCTGGGCTGTGCGCTGCTCACGCGCCAGGCACGCGGCGTGCAGCCCACGGCGGCCGGCCATACGCTGGGCCAGCATGCGCGCCAGGTACTGCGGCAGATGCAGAGCCTGCGCGGCGCCATGGGCGACTTCGGCTCGGGCCTGGCCGCACAGGTGCGCCTGCGCGGCAACACTTCGGCCATACGCGAGCACCTGCCTCTGGCCATCAGCGGTTTTCTGCAGCAGCACCCGCAGCTCGCGCTGGAGCTGCAGGAATGCCCCAGCGCCGAGGTTCTGGACGGCCTGCGCCAGGGCCTGTGCGACCTGGGCGTGGCCGCCTGGGATGCCGAAGAGCCGCCGCTGCTGTCCGGCCTCGAATGCAGCATGTGGCGCACCGACCAGCTGGTGGCCGTGCTGGCGGCCGGCCATCCGCTGGCCACGCATGCCAGCCTGGCGCTGGCCGATCTCGTCCATGAAAACTGGGTGGGCCTGCCGCGCGATTCGGCATTGCAGCAACTGCTGCTGAAGCAGGCCCTGCGGCTGGAAAAGGCCGCTGCCGCAGGCAGGCCTGATTTCATGGGCAGCGCGCTGCGCATGCGTGTGCAGCTGCCCCATCCCGAAGGCCTGTGCCAGCTGGTGGGGCAAAGCGTCGGCATCTGCGTGCTGCCCGCCGCCGCGGTACGGCGCCATGCCGCGGCCACCGGGATCGTGGCCGTGCCGCTCAGCGATGCCTGGGCACGGCGCCAGCTGTGGCTGTGCACGGCCAGGGGCGCTTCCCTCTCCGGCCCGGCAGGCCAGCTGCTGGCCCATCTGCGCCGGCAGGCTGACTAGCGGTCCGGGCCTTCACAGGCCGGGCCGGACACGGGGTGTCAGGAGATCGTCTCCTGCTCCTTGCCATGCACCTTGGCAAAGGTGAGGATCACTTCGCGCACGATCTTGCGCTGGGGCGCAGGCAGTTGAAGAAAGGCATCGAAGGCCTCGCGCTCCAGATAGCCCACGCCTTCAGTCCAGCGCTGGCGGTGCTCCTGCACCGAATTGCGCACGGCCTCGCCAAAGCGCAGCACCTCGGGTTCGATTTTCAGCAGGCTGGCCAGCACGACCAGCTTGTCCTGCGCGGGCACGGCCTCGCCCTTGAGCCAGCGCGATACCGCCTGGAAGGTGACGGACCTTCCCCAGTAGTGGGTGTTGAACAGATTGAGCAATACGCCAGGCCGCGGCTCCAAGCCAGCGGCAACCATGGCGTCGCGCAGCCGCTGGGCAAATTCGAGCTTGTTGTCCATTCCTGGAAATTAAATTCCTGTGGAATGAAAGTTAAACTTTGTGTTTTATCATTCATTGAATTATCGGTTGAATCCATCCTACAACCGTCGTACAGCGGGAGGCTGGCACGGCGGTCAGCTGCGCAATGCCACCATCCCTGCTCGAACAATTGCCCGAAATCATCGCCGCAGGTCGCAAGCAGGCCGCGCACATCCTCCGGAACCTGGAGGCGTACGGCGGGACCGTGCTCCAGACACGTGAAATGGTCATGCCGGCCAATGGCGTTGCAGCGGGCGCCACCCAGGACCTGGAGACCGGCTGGACGGGCCGGCTGATCCATGGCGACAACCTCGCAGCCATGGCTGCGCTGCTGGCGGGCGATGAGCAAATGCCCAGCCTGCGCGGCAAGCTGGACCTGATCTATATCGATCCGCCATTCGACAGCCGCAGCGACTACCACATGAAGGTGGCCCTACCGGACCCGATGCGGCCTGCGCGCACCACACAGATCAGGCGGCAGGCCTACTCGGACGTCTGGCGCGGCGGTACCGCCTCCTATCTGGCCATGCTCGTGCCCCGCCTCATCCTGATGCGGGAACTGCTGGCCGATACCGGTTCGATCTACGTGCATCTGGACTGGCATGCGGGCCACTATGTCAAGGTGATCCTGGACGACATCATGGGCCGGCAGAACCTGCGCAACGAGATTGTCTGGTGCTACCACGGCCCCGGCTCTCCCAGGATGCGCCAGTTCAACCGCAAGCATGACCATATCTACTGGTATTCCAAGTCCGACGCCTGGACCTTCAACGCCGATGATGTCCGCATGCCGCTCTCCGGCCCGCTGGGCGGCGGCTGGGCAGGAATCGACAGGGCGGCGCTTGCGCAGCGCGGCAAGATTCCCGAGGACTGGTGGGAGATGGCCGTGGCGGCCCGCTTGCGCGTCGACGGTATCCGCCGGACCGGCTATGCCACCGAAAAGCCCAATGCGCTGCTGGAGCGGATCATCCAGGCATCCTCCGGGCCCGGCGCCCTGGTGGCGGACTTCTTCGGCGGCTCGGGTGCATTTGCGTACAACGCCGAAAGACTGTCACGCAACTGGATCAGTGTCGACATCGGCGCCGCCGCATGCCTGACCGCGCGCAAGCGCCTGGCAGGACATGGCGCCAGGCCATTTCTTTACCAGACGGCCCGCAGCCATCCAGCGCCCACGGACCAGTCTTCTTCCGGCACTCGCGGCCACCGCCTGCCGCAGGCTGCATCGCGGCAGCACCTGCTGCTCCATCCCGTCGATCGGCGCATCAACAGCGGGCAGGAAACGCTGCAGGTGCGCCTGAAGAACTATGTGCTGCCTTCGCCTCAGGCCAACGAACTCGACGCCGATGACCGCAGCAGGTTGCATGCCGTGGCGGATGCGGACCCTCTGGCCCTGATCGAATACTGGGCCGTGGACCCCGACTATGACGGCAAGTTGTTCCGCTCGATATGGCAGAGCCATCGCAGCGGGCCTGCACATGCAGGCCAAGCGCTGCGTGTGAGCACCCTGGCCGTACTGCGCCTGCCCCGAAAGCACGGCCCGCGCCAGGTGTGCATACGGGCCGTGGATGTGCTGGGCTTGGAGACCGAGGTGGTGCTCCGCGCCGAGGCGTCGGCCTGAGCTTTCGCTAGCCATCCGGGCCGGCATGGCCGGGCCCGGATGGCTAGCGAAGCTTCAGAAGGTTTCCCAATCGCCTTCGTCGTTGCGGGAAGAGCCTGCCGACGCAGCGACCGAAGTGGCGGCCACCGCGGCCGAAGCCAGTGCCGGAGCACGCTTGGGGGCTGCAGGGCGTGCCGTGGCGGCAACGGCGCCCCCCGGCTTGGCCGCAACGGGCTTGGATACCGCGGACTGCGCTGCAGTTACCGGTTGCGCCCTGGCGGGCATGCCCTCGGGCCGGCGCCGCGCCCCCCCCGGCGCTGCCGGTGTCGCCGGGCAGGCGAAAGCGCGAAACGGCTTCCTGCAGGCGGCGGGTCTGCGCTTCCTGCGAACCGGCGGCCGCAGCCGCCTCTTCCACCAGCGCCGCGTTCTGCTGCGTGTTCTGGTCCATCTGGGTCACGGCCTGGTTGACCTGGGCAATGCCCGAGGCCTGTTCCTGGGAGGCGGCCGAGATCTCGCCCATGATGTCGGTCACGCGCTGCACCGAAGCGACGATCTGCTGCATGAGCTCGCCCGCGTGCGCCACCTGGGCCGAGCCCGCGTCCACCTTGGTCACGGAGTCCTCGATCAGGCCCTTGATCTCCTTGGCCGCCGTGGCCGAGCGCTGAGCCAGCGCCCGCACCTCGGAGGCCACCACGGCAAAGCCCTTGCCCTGTTCGCCGGCACGCGCCGCTTCCACGGCGGCATTGAGCGCCAGGATATTCGTCTGGAAGGCGATGCTGTCGATGACGGTGACGATTTCCGCCATGCGCCTGGAGCTGTCGGCCAGCGCGCCGATGGTGGTCACCGCCTCGGTGCCGGCCTGGCCGCCGCGCACGGCAACCTCCAGGCTGCTGACGGCCAGCTGGTTGGCCTGGCGCGCGTTGTCGGCGTTCTGGCGCACGGTGGAGGACAGCTGCTCCATGCTGGCCGCCGTTTCCTGCAGGGCCGAGGCCTGCTGCTCGGTACGGCTGCTCAGGTTGGAGTTGCCCAGGGCGATCTCCTGCGCGGCCACGCCGATCTCGTTCACGCCCTGGCGCACTTCGGTCACCATGCCGCTCAGGCTGTCCTGCATGCGCTGCAGCGAGGCCATGAGGCGGCCGATCTCGTGGTGGGCCTGGGGGATGCGTCCGGTCAGGTCGCCCCGGGCCACGGTTTCCAGCACGGTGTTGGCTTCGTCGATGGGGCGCAGCACCTGGTTGCGGATGAACAGCCAGCAGCCCACGGCCAGCACCAGGCCCAGCACCATCAGTGCCGTGCTGCCGGCCATGGCCTGGGCTTCCGAAGCGCGCGCCTCGGCGATCAGGGCCTGCGAACGCTGGTCCGCGGCTTCCAGATAGGTGCGGATGGCTGCCGTCAGGCCTTGCAGCGCATTGCGCCGCTCGGCGCGCATGGCCGAGCCGTAGTAGCCTTCCTCGTTGCCGCTGCGCAAGGCCTGGGCGCTGCGCTGGGCCATGTCCTTGTACACCTCGAAGGCCTTGGCCACGGCGCGCGCGCGCTCCTGCTCGTCGGGCCGGGCCTTGCCCTCGGTTTCGGCCAGGAAGGCCTGGGCCTGCTTGCCGGCATTGGCCAGGGCCTTTTCCGCATCGCCCACGGCTTCCTCCAGCGCGGCCTTGTCGCCGCGCAGCAGCTCGCGGTAGCCCGTGGAGAACTCCAGCCGGTTTTCCACGATATGGATCTGCATCTGCTTGATGGCCATCAGCCGGCCATGGAAAAAATCGTACTGCGCCTGGGTGCCGGTGGCGCCCTTGACGGTGCTGTGCAGGCCTTCGCCAATGGCCACGGCCAGGGCCAGCAGCATCAGGACCAGCACGAGGATCAGGCCCCTGCGGATACTCAGATATCGGAACATCGAAAAACTCCCGTTGTGAACGACCACTTTTCCCCCGGCCATGGTGCGGCGGGCAAAGTGCCGGGACGATTGTGCTGGCCGCAGCCCGAGGCCATCGGCCGAAAAACAGGCCTAAATCCGCCCAGCCTCGGCGACCGCAGACTCCGTTTCACGCCCCCCCCATGCCACGCAATGGCAAACGGTTTGCGGGACAATACGGCCCATCATGACCCTCAAAGCCCCTGAACTGCTGCTGCCTGCCGGCTCGCTCGACAAGATGCGCGCCGCCTATGACTTCGGCGCCGACGCCATCTACGCCGGCCAGCCGCGCTACTCGCTGCGCGCGCGCAACAACGAATTCCGCCTGGAGCAGATCGCCCAGGGCATTCAGGAAGCCCATGCCCGGGGCAAGAAGTTCTTCGTCACCAGCAACCTGATCGCCCACAACGACAAGGTGCGCACCTATATCCGCGACATCGAGCCCGTGATGGCGCTCAAGCCCGACGCGCTGATCATGGCCGACCCCGGCCTGATGATGATGGTCAAGGAAAAGTGGCCCGAGGCCGAACTGCACCTGTCGGTGCAGGCCAACACCACCAACTGGGCCACGGTGAAGTTCTGGCAGAAGGCCGGCGTCTCGCGCATCATCCTCTCGCGCGAGCTGAGCCTGGACGAGATCGAGAAGATCCGCCAGGAATGCCCGGACATGGAGATCGAGGTCTTCGTGCACGGCGCGCTGTGCATCGCCTATTCGGGCCGCTGCCTGCTGTCGGGCTATTTCAACCGCCGCGACCCCAACCAGGGCACCTGCACCAATGCCTGCCGCTGGGAATACAAGACGCACGACGCGGCCGTGGACCCCAACACCGGCGAGGCCCTGGCCCAGACCATGGAAAACGGCTTCAGCTTCGAGAAGGCCCGCGAGGAGGCCGACTCGCAGTTCAGCACCTGCGGCAACGGCGAGCGCCACCCCAAGGCCGACCAGGTCTACCTGATCGAGGAAATGGGCCGCCCCGGTGAGCTCATGCCCATCATGGAAGACGAGCACGGCACCTACATCATGAACTCCAAGGACCTGCGCGCCGTGGAGCATGTGGAGCGCCTGGTGAAGATCGGCGTGGACTCGCTCAAGATCGAGGGCCGCACCAAGAGCCTGTACTACGTGGCCCGCACGGCCCAGGTCTACCGCCGCGCCATCGACGATGCCGTGGCCGGCCGCCCGTTCAACCCCGAGCTGATCACCGAGCTCGAAGGCCTGGCCAACCGCGGCTACACCGGCGGCCTGCTGGAGCGCCGCCCCTCGCAGGACTACCAGAACTACGAGACCGGCCACAGCGTGCTGCAGCGCAGCCACTTCGTGGGCGAGGTGCGCGGCTGGGCCGACGGCCTGGCCGAGATCGAGACCAAGAACCGCTTCCAGGTAGGCGACACGCTGGAGATCATCCATCCCCGGGGCAACCGCAAGGTGCTGCTGGAGAAGATGTTCAACCTCGAAGGCGAGCCCGTGCAGGTCGCCCAGGGCAACCCCGTGCGCGTGCGCATCCCGCTCGAAGGCCCGGTGGACGGCGCGCTGATTTCGCGCCTGCTGTAGGCCCGCGCGCGCCCACCGTCCGGCGCTGCCCCATGACGCCCCGCATGCAGGGGCGTCACTCTTTTTTCCATAGCTGCCTGCGCTTGCAATGCCTAGATGCAAGGTGGTTTTTGCATTGAAACCTATGCAAATCCTGCGCTGGCAGCTCCTGATTCCAGAGAACCCCGACCATGGACATCCGAATTGACGAAGGCCTGAAGGCCTATATCGACCCGCTCACCCCCGACGAACACGAGGCGCTGGAGCGCAGCATTCTGGCCGAAGGCTGCCGCGATGCCCTGGTGCTGTGGGGCGACCTGCTCATCGACGGCCACAACCGCTACGGCATCTGCCTCAAGCACGGCCTGCCCTTCAACACCGTGCAGGCCACGCAGTTCAAGAACATGGACGACGTGCACCTGTGGATGATCGACCAGCACCTGGGCCGCCGCAGCGTCTCGGACTTCCAGCGCGGCGTGCTGGCGCTGCGCAAGCGCGAGATCATTGCCGCGCGCCGCGCCGAAGCCGCCGCCGCCGTGCAGGCCGCCAAGGCAGAAGCCGCAGAGGCGGCCAACGGCGAGGAAGCGCCCTGGGAAGGCGACACGGACCCCGTGGTCGCCAAGGCCCTGGCCAGCGTGGCCAAGGTGCCCGACGAGGCGCTGGACACGCGCGAAGCCCTGGCCCGTGCCGCGCGCCTGTCGGCCGGCCAGGTCAAGATGATCGAGACCATCCAGGAAAAGGCCGCGCCCGAAGTGGTGGCCGCCGTCAAGGCCGGCGAGCTCTCGCTCAACGCAGCCGCCGTGGTCGCCACCCTGCCCGTGGAGGAACAGCAGGCCGTGGCCGCCGAAGGCGCCGAAGGCCTCAAGCAGGCCGCCAAGCGCGTGCGCGATGCCAGGAAAAAGCCCAAGGCGGCCAAGGAAACCGAGGCCGGCGACGAACAGGCCGCGGCCCCTGCCGCCTCGCCCGAGGAACTGCAGGCCCGCGTGGCCGAACTCGAAGCCGAGAACGAGCGCCTGCGCCAGCAGGTCAAGGCGCTGCAGGATCTGCTGGCCGAGCAGCAGTAAGCCGCCGCCGGCCCTGCCGCGCGGGCGGTGCGCCGGCCGTGCTCAGGGCTTGAGCCAGTGGAGCAGCTCGGGCACCAGCAGCGCCTCGTTCAGGGCCTCGTCGCTTTGCGAGACAAAGGCCTTCAGGTTCCGGATGGGCAGAAAACCCGTGTTGCCGAACTCCTCGCCCAGCCGTTCGATGAAGGCGAACTCGCCGGGCTGGTTGGAGATGCCGAGGAACATCACATAGACATCGTAGGCCTCGCGCTGGGCCTGGGCCAGCACCTTGCGCGTCTGGGCCTGGTCGCTGTTTTCACCGTCGGTGATGAAGAACACCACCGAGCGCTTGCGCGGCCCCTGCGCCTCGGCCGCAGGCGCGCTGCGGGCGCCGAAGAGGCGCTGCAGAAAGCCGGTCCGGCCTTCCTCAGCGGCCCAGCCAAAGCTCTGGAAGATCTTCTGCAGCACATAGGAATAGTCCGTGCCCCGCGCCCAGCCCGGCACCTTGCCGATGATCTGCCGGCGCACGAAGTTCTCGTAGTTGGTGGCGGTGAGCGCCCCCACATGGTGGGCATGGCGGGGGCCATCCGAGAAGGTGAACACATCCAGCTTGCGGTCGGGATCGAAAGCCAGTCCCCAGGGCGCCAGGCGCAGCAGCAGGTCGTTGGTCACGCCCTGCTCGTGCTCATCCTCGAAGGAGCCCGAAACGTCCAGGGCGATGGCGACGTCGATCACCGGCGGCTGGACGATGCCCTTCTTTTCCAGCGACAGCTTGAGCGCAGTGGTCGACTTGGCGAGATTGAGTTGGATCATGAGGGAAGTTTCCGTTCGATAAAGGCCTTGAATTCAGCGACCACATCGGCCAGCAGCAGGCGCTGCGTCTCGCTGAGCCGCGGCCCCCATGGCGCCAGCTGGGCCAGCACGGCGGGCAGCCTGACCAGCACGCCTTCCTGCACCATGGCCGTCAGTGCCTGCAGATGGTCCTGGTCGAGCTGCAGCAGCTGCAGCTGCTCCAGGGCCAGCGCCTGCGAAGCCAGGATGGCCGCGGCCCTGGCGCTCAAGGTGGTGTGGATGTCGTCGCCCGTGCGCTCCAGCAGCCAGGCGGCCGCCATGTCCAGCGCCTGCAATTGCCGGTGGGCCGCCCCGGTCTGCAGCGCCAGCTCGGCCAGCAGCGCCTGGTGCGACTGGAGCTGGGGCAAGGCCTGCTGCAGGCGTGTCTCCGCCAGCCGCACTTCGGGCGCCGCCTCGCTCCATATCCTGGCCGGCGCGCGCCTGAACACGCCGCCCTGCAAGGCCTCCAGCAGATCGCTCATGCGCGCGTGCAGCTGGCGCAGCAACAGCGGCACCTGGCGCAGCAACGGCTCCTCGGCCAGTTGCAGGCGCTGCCTGACCAGCTGCGCCAGGCGCTGCTGCTGCGGCTCGCCAAAGCGCATCCAGTCCGGGGCCCCGGCCGTGGGCAGCGGCGCCGCACCGATCTGCTGCTGCGCCAGCTGCACGGCCTGCGGCTGTGCGTCGGGAAACAGCTGCAGCAGCTCTTCGGCCGCGGCCGCAAACGGGCGTTGCTGCACGCCGGCCAGCACGGACGGCTTGAGGACCGGGCGCCGGAGCCCGGCCGCCTCGGCCTGCGCAGCCCCGGGCAGAGCCAGCCGTGTCGGTGCCGGGCGCGAGCTCAGGGACTGAGGCCCGGGCTGTGGCGGGCACTGCGGCGCGGCGGGCGGCACCGATGGCGCAGCGCCGATGCTGATGCGCGTGGGACCGGGCTGCGCCGGGGTGTTGCCGTCCGCGCCTCGGACGATGGAGGGCGCGCGTTTCATCGCCGCAGCGCTCAGGAAAATTGCGCCAGCACGTCGTTGAAGTCGCCGACAAAGCCCACGCCCACGGGCGAGAAGGCCGGGCCGCTGCCGTCGATGATGATGGAGCCCATCTGCACGCCCGAAAAATCGGCGAAGTGATCGCTCAGGCTGACCACCAGCAGTTGTTCGCGGTCCTCGTTCTCCACGACGACATGCGCATTCTTCACGTGACGGAACACCGGCTTGCCGGGGCCGTGGATCATGGCCACAAGCACGACTTCGATATAGCCGCTGGCCGGCAGGCGCAGCCTGGACGGAAACACGCGGATCCACTCGTCGTCGTCATCGCTGAGCTGGCCGTCGGTGGCATCGGGGCTGTGCACCAGCGCGCCGCCATGGACGGAAAAGGTCTTGTCGGCCGCCAGCGGCAGGTAGCCCTCCTGCTGGCCGCGCACCGTGCGCTGCACGTTGTAGACGGACAGAATGTCCTCGAACTCCGAGATCCGGGCGCCCTCGCCCCGGTTGACCGCCACCAGCGCATGCAGGTCCAGGTCCGATGGGCAATCCCAGGCCAGGCGCACGAAAAAGGATTCGTTCTTCTTGAGATTCAGCGTGAGCTTTCTGGGCGCATCCGAAGGTTTGGCGAGATTCACCGACAAGGACATGAAGCACTCCGTCTAATCGTGGGGAAAGTATGGAAAAACAGGCAGCCGGGCCGGCGGCTGGTCGCGGCCCTGTGCCATGGATCGGAATTCAGGCGCGGCGCGCCTGGGCGCTGGCCAGCACGGTCTGGCCCAGTGCCAGCATTTCCTGGCGCGAGGCGGCCATCAGCTCGCGCGCCTGCGCGAATTTCTGCTGGTTGGCAATGCGGGCCTGGCCGGCGATCTCCATCAGCTCGCGCGTGCCCGCCACCACGGATTGGATCTGCTGGGCCTGGCTCAGGCGGTTGTCGCCGGGCGCATGGGCCGCGGTGCCTGCCACCTGCTGCATGAGCTTGCCGCGCATGCGGCTGAGGTTCTCGTCGAGGTCCTTGCCCTTCTGGCTGAGCTGCTGCGTCTCCAGCACGCGGTAGGCGCTGTACAGGCCCAGCAGGCTGGACTTGATGGAGGCAAAGCGCACCGAAGCCGTGGTCGCCAGCTCCTGCAGCGTGCTCAGGCCCGAGTCCTGGATCTGCGCCAGCACCAGTTGGTCCGCGGGCAGGCGCGTCATGCAGCCTTCGACGGCCAGCGCACGCGACTCCAGCGCCTGCAGCTTCTGCGTGGCCTGCATGCGCAGCAGTTGGTCCTGTGCCATCGCCGGCTCCAGCGCCTGCACCTGCTGGCGGGCGTACAGGTGGGCGTTGTACAGGAACAGCGCCTCGACCGCGAACAGCTTGCGAAAGCGGTGGTATTCCTGCAGCACGCTGTCCAGGCCTTGCATGTCCGATTCGAGCCTGCGCATCTCGCCGCTGAGTTCACGCTCGAGCTTGTTGACTTCGTCGGACAGGCGCTTGGTCTTGAACGAGACCAGCTGCGCGGTCTCTGCCAGCGCCTTGCTGATGGCGCTGCGCATGGCCTGGGCACTGAGCAGCCCGGCAAGGCGCGTCATCAGCGAGGGCTTCTCGCCGCTGAGGATGCGGTCGGCCAGCTGGTCCAGCTTCTCGGATTCGACGGCCGTGCTGAGCCGGTCCAGCAGGCCGAACACCACGGGCGCCTTGTGCTTGTCGACTTCGGCCAGGAAGCGGTCGAAGACCTGGTTGAGCGCCAGTTCGGCCTCGAAGCCCAGCTTGGCAATCTCCGCGGGGGCCAGCGCCATCAGCTCGAAGTTCTGCACACGGCCCAGCACGGCTGCCATTTCGGCGGCTGGCAGCGCGGTCGGGAAATTCTGGGGAATCTGCAATGCGCCAGGCGGCTGGGCCGCCTGGATGGCAGTGCCGGCAGGCTGGGCGGATGGCTGTGTCACATCACTCATTTGTTATGAATGTTCCTGCCCGCAGGCAGAACGCTTTGGTGAAGAGAGCAGCCATTCTAGATGCCTGCTTTGCGCAGGCAGCGCACCCGGAGCCGGACGGGATAAAGCCTTACAAAAGGATGCAGGCCTCGGGGAATCAGACCTCGGCCGTGAAGCCGATCTGCTTGACGATGGGCCCCCACTTGGCCAGGTCCTCCCTGACCAGAGCGGCCAGCTCCGCCGGGCTCGACGACATGGCCTCCAGGCCGAACACGCCCAGGCTGTCGACCACATCGGCGCTGGCCAGGGCCTGGCGCATCTGGGCGTTGAGCCTCTCCACCAGCTCCGGCTTGGCCTTGGCGGGCAGGAAGAAGCCGAACCATTCGCTGTGGGCCATGTTCCTGTAGCCCTGCTCGGTGAACGTCGGTACCTTGGGCATGAAGCGGCTGCGCTTGGCGCCGCTCACGCCCAGCACGCGGAGCTTGCCGCTGGCCACATGCTGCATGGCATCGCCGACCGGGCAGCTCACCGCCGCGACATTGCCGCCCATCATGTCCATCAGCGCGGGCTGCGAGCCGCGATAGCCCACATGCTTGAACTCCACGCCGGCTTGGTGCCCCAGCAGGGCACCAATGAAATGCGGCGTGGAGCCCGCAGCGGGCGATCCGAAGCTGCCGCCGTTGGGATTGGCCTTAACCCAGGCGAAGAACTCGGGCACGGTGGTCACGCTGGCCGGCACCATGGGGCCGACCGCGAAACCGAAGTCGAAGATGCAGCCCACGGTGACGGGCGTGAGGTCGGCCACCGGGTCGTAGCCCAGCTTCTTGTAGATGTGCGGGTAGATCGTCAGCATGGAAGTCGGCGTCTGCAGCATCACCGAGCCGTCGGCCGGGCGGCCCTTGACGTAGTTGATGGCGATCTGCCCGCCCGCGCCCGTGCGGTTTTCCACCACCACGGCCTTGGCATAGCCGCCGAGCTTGGTGCCCACACGGCGGCAGATGGCGTCCGACGTGCCGCCCGCCGCGAAGCCGGTGATGATGTTCAAATTCTCGAGCTGGGCCTGGGCCCGTGCCTGCATGGCTATGCCGGACAGCAGCGCACCCGCGCTGCCGGCACCTGCGGCCTGCAGCCATTGGCGGCGGTTGAAGTTCATGGTTGTCTCCTTGGTGTTTTGGGTGAATGCAGGGTCAGCCAGGCGAGGGCTGTCACTTCTTGTCGCGCAGCCAGGTGACGGCGCCCGAGTGGGTGACCGCGCCCTGGTGGGCGGGGCGCACGGTCAGCGCATATTTCTCCAGCAGGCCGCCCAGCGGCCGCTGCTGCGCACGGGCGGCCCTGGCGGCCTCCAGTCGCGTCGCAATGACTTCGGGCGCCAGCTCCACCGTGATGCTGCGCGCACCGGCCCGCGCATCGATGGCGATGATGTCGCCGTCCTGCAGCGCGGCAATCGGCCCGTTGTCAGCCGCCTCCGGGCCCGCATAGCCTATGCACAGGCCGCGCGTGGCGCCCGAGAAGCGCCCGTCGGTGAGCAGGGCCACCTTGTCGCCCATGCCCTGGCCGTAGAGCAAGGCCGTGATGCCCAGCATCTCGCGCATGCCGGGGCTGCCCCGGGGCCCTTCGTTGCGGATCACCAGCACATCGCCAGGCGCATAGGCCATGGCCTGCACGGCGTCCTGGGCTTGCTCTTCCGATTCGAACACGCGCGCCGGCCCGCGGTGCACCAGGGTATGCAGCCCCGCGGTCTTGAGCAGGGCACCGTCCGGGCACAGATTGCCCTTGAGCACCGTGAGCCCGCCGTCGGGCGAGATCGGATGGCCGGCCTTGCGCACCACTTCGCCGTCGGGCTCGGCGGCATCGGCCACTTCCTGGGCCAGCGTGCGGCCCGTGAAGGTCAGCGCGTCGCCGTGCAGCAGGCCCTGCTCCAGCAGGGCGCGCAGGATGACGGCCGCGCCTCCGATGTAGTACACGTCGCGCGCCAGGTAGCGGCCGCCGGGCTTGAGGTCGGCGATCAGCGGCGTGCGCGCGAAGATCTCGGCCACGTCGTCGAGATGAAAGCGTATGCCGGCCTCGTGTGCGATCGCCGGCAGGTGCAGGGCCGCATTCGTGGAGCCGCCCGTGGCGCAGACCACCGCGCAGGCGTTTTCCAGGGCCTTGCGCGTGACGATGTCGCGCGGCAGCACGGCCTCGCCCCGGGCGCCGGCCCAGACCATGTCCATGAGCTGGCGGCCCGCGCGGCGCATCAGCGGCGCGCGTTCGCTGAACACGGCCGGCACCATGCTGGAGCCGATCGGCGCCAGGCCCAGGGCCTCGCTCACCATGCCCATGGTGTTGGCCGTGAACTGCCCGGCGCAGGCCCCGGCCGAGGGCAGGCAGGCGCGCGTGACGGTGTCCAGTTCCTGCAGCGTGGAGGTGCCGGCCAGCACCTTGCCTATGGTTTCGTAGGTGTCGACCACGTTGAGGTCACGCCCCGAGGCGCTGCCCGGCATCTGCCCGGGCAGCGCCGAGCCGCCGTGCACGAAGACGCTGGGCACATTGCAACGCACCATGGCCATCATCAGCCCCGGCAGGTTCTTGTCGCAGGCGCCCACGGCAAAGATGCCGTCCCACTGGTGGCCGCGCACCGAGGCCTCCACGCTGTCGGCGATCAGCTCGCGCGAGATCAGCGAAAAGCGCATGCCCGAGTGCGCCATGGTCAGGCCGTCGCTGACCGAGACCACGGGACACTCGTGGGGCATGCCGCCGCCCGCGTAGATGCCGGTCTTGGCATGCTGGGCCTGCTCGCGCAGGTTCATGTTGCAGGGGCTCATCTCCCCGCCCGTATGGAACACGCCCACATGCGGGCGCGCGATCTCCTCGTCGTCCTGGCCCAGCGCATGCAGAAAGCTGCGCGCGCTGGCGCGGAGCGTGCCGCGGTGCACCGTGGCGGAGCGAAACGCAGGGACGGCACCGGATGGCGTGCCGGAACCGGAAGAGGCCTGCGTGCTGCCAGGGGTGGCGCGGGAGTCGGAAGATCGGGAATCGTTCATGAAAGGCAGGCTCGGCGGCAGGCAAGGGACAAGGCGGAACAAACCGGGGATGCGGGAAAGCGCCGGATGCGGCGCAGCTTGTGCAGGCATGTACCCCACGCAAGCCGCGCCGCAATGTTTATGAAAAATAACCTTCCGGCCTGCTGCTGGATATTGGCGTTTTACCTTGCCACCCTCTGCAAGCCAGCGCACGAGGCGATCGCTTTCGGCCTCCAGTAGGCTGCGCGCGCATTCGAGATAATTTCGCCTTGTTGCAAAAAAAACATAATTTCACCCGTGCATCCCTCCCCGTCTACGCGCCAGTTGGGCGCCCTCGCCTGCGCCGGCTGTAGCGCGTTCCGAGGTTACTGTGGCAGGCATTGCATTGCCACAGCCCTCTTCACGGTGGAGCGCGAGGCAGCAAACTCCCTGGGCATGTGCCAGCGCAAGAAGTCCTGAGCCTCCTGCACCCAGAAAAAAACCGGTTGGAGAACCGGTTTTTTTCTGGCGGGGAGACCTCTTGCCGGAGCCTGCCTCGACCTGCTGCGCATGGCGCCGCCAAGCGATACGGGCAGCACTCAGCCCAAGGGTCTCCCTGGAGTACGGTCCTGCAGGGCTCATAATCCGCGCCACCCCTCAATCAAGGATTTGGCATACATGTCTTCCGACGGCTTTCACGTCCATGGCCCACACGATCACGAGCTCGAGCACGCCGCCGAAGGCGAGCATGGCGCAACCGCCCACCATGGCATCGGCGGCGGCAGCCTGACCAACCAGATCGCCATGTGCACGGCGGTCATCGCCACGGTGGGCGCCATCTTCTCGTACATGGGCGGCGCCACCCAGGCGAATGCCGGACTCTATAAAAACGATGCGGCCATCAAGAAGACCGAGGCCGCCAACCAGTGGGCCTTCTACCAGGCCAAGAGCACCAAGCAGTCGCTGGCCGAGTTCGCGCGCGACCTGGCCGCCACGGATGACAGGCGTGCAGCCTACCAGGCCAAGGTGGACCGCTATGAGAAGGAAAAGGACGATATCAAGCGCGACGCCGACCGGCTGGAACGCGAGGCCAAGCACTGGGACGAACAGTCCGAGATGCAGATGCACCTGCACCATCGCTGGGCCCAGGCCACCACCGCGCTGCAGGTGGCCATTGCGCTGGCTGCCATCGCACTGCTGACCAAGAAGAAATGGCTGGAATACGCCATGCTCGGCGTGGCCGTGCTCGGCCTGGGCGTGGGCGGGCTGGCGATGCTCCATATCTGACAGAGCCTCGGCAATGCAAAAGGGCCGGGCATGCACCCGGCCCTTTGCGGTTTGAGCGGGCTGTCACTCGCCCAGCAGCTGCCGCAGCACGTAGGGCAGGATGCCGCCATGGCGGTAGTAGTCGACCTCGATGGGCGTATCGATGCGCAGCTTCACGATCACCGTCTGCTTGCTGCCATCGGCGCGCGTGATCACGAGCTGGGCATCGCTCTGGGGCGCCAGGTCGGGGGCAGGGATCACGTCGATGAACTCCTCGCCCGTCAGGCCCAGGGTCTGCCAGCTGTCGCTGCCCTTGAACTGCAGCGGCAGCACGCCCATGCCCACCAGGTTGGAGCGGTGGATGCGCTCGAAGCTGCGGGCCACCACGGCCTTGATACCCAGCAGCTGCGTGCCCTTGGCCGCCCAGTCGCGGCTGGAGCCCGTGCCGTACTCCTCGCCGGCCAGCACCACGGTGGCGCGGCCTGCGGTCTGGTACTTCATGGCCGCATCGTAGATGGACAGCTTCTCGGTCACGCCATGGTCGTCGCGGTACAGCGTGACTCCGCCCTCCTCGCGCGAGCCGTCGGCCAGCGGCGGAATCATGAGGTTCTTGATGCGCACGTTGGCAAAGGTGCCGCGCATCATCACCTCATGGTTGCCGCGGCGCGATCCGTAGCTGTTGAAGTCGGTCTTCTGGACGCCATGCGCGAGCAGCCATTGGCCCGCGGGAGAGCTTTCCTTGATGGAGCCGGCCGGCGAGATGTGGTCGGTGGTGATGGAGTCGCCGAACAGCGCCATGATGCGCGCGCCGTGCACCGCGTAGGGATTGCCATTCCTTGCAGCCTTTTGCCCTGCAGGGCTTTGCGCATCTGCGGCAGGAGCTTCCAGTTCGAGAGTGAATTTCTCGAAGAACGGCGGCTCCGCGATATAGGTGCTCTCGGGCCAGGTGTAGGTGGCGCCGGTCACGCCCTGGATCTTCTCCCAGAGCTTGCCGGGGTCGCTGGCCACCTGCTCGTAGTTGCTGCGGAAGGCCTTGCCGTTCATCGCATACTTGAGCAGCGCATGCACTTCCTCGCTGCTGGGCCAGATGTCGCCCAGGTACACGTCCTTGCCGCCCTTGCCCTGGCCTACGGGCTCGGTCATCAGGTCCTTGAGCACGGTGCCCGCGATCGCATAGGCCACGACCAGCGGCGGGCTGGCCAGGAAATTGGCCTTGATGTTGGGATGGATGCGCGCCTCGAAATTGCGGTTGCCCGAGAGCACGGCCGCGCAGACCAGGTTGTTCTGCTGGATGGAGGCATTGATCTCGGGCGTGAGGTCGCCCGCATTGCCGATGCAGGTGGTGCAGCCATAGCCGGCCAGCGCAAAGCCCAGCTTCTCCAGGTAGGGCAGCAGGCCGGCCTCGGTCAGGTAGCGCGTGACCAGGCGCGAGCCGGGAGCCAGCGAGGTCTTGATGTGCGGCTTGACCTTGAGCCCCGCTTCCACGGCCTTCTTGGCCAGCAGGCCCGCTGCCAGCATGACGCTGGGGTTCGAGGTGTTGGTGCAGCTGGTGATGGCGGCAATCAGCACGTCGCCGTTGCCGATGGTGACCGGCCCGGCCTCGACCGGTGCCCCGGACAGCGGATGCGCCGACATCGGCGTCGGCTTGTTGGCCTCCATCTCCACTTCGAAGCGCGGCGCGGCCATGGGTGTGGGCGGGTTGTCGCGCATGCGCACGCCGCGCTCCTGGTGCGGCGCCTCCAGCAGATGACGGGTCAGCAGCAGCTCCGGCGCCTGGTTGAAGCCGTTGTCGGCCACCGGCTTGGAAAACAGCGTGCGGAAGGTGTCGGCCACGTTGCCGATCTCGATGCGGTCCTGCGGCCGCTTGGGGCCCGCCAGGCTGGGAGCGACGGTGGACAGGTCCAGCCTCACCACATGCGAATAGTCGATCTGGCCGGCCTTGGGCACGCCGAACAGGCCCTGCGCCTTGAAGTAGCGCTCGAAGGCATCGATTTCGCTCTTGGTGCGGCCGGTGCCCTTGAAGTAGTCGATGGTCTTGTCGTCCACCGGGAAAAAGCCCATGGTCGCGCCGTATTCGGGCGCCATGTTGCCGATCGTCGCGCGGTCCGGCACGGCCAGGCTGCGCGTGCCCTCGCCGAAGAATTCGACGAACTTGCCCACCACCTTTTCCCGGCGCAGGATTTCGGTCACCGTCAGCACCAGGTCGGTGGCCGTCACCCCTTCGCGCAGCTTGCCCGTCAGTTCGAAGCCCACCACGTCGGGCGTGAGGAAGTACACCGGCTGGCCCAGCATGGCCGCCTCGGCCTCGATGCCGCCCACGCCCCAGGCCACGACGCCGATGCCGTTGATCATGGTGGTGTGGCTGTCGGTGCCGACCAGGGTGTCGGGGTAGTACACAGGCCCTTCGCCCTTGCCGTTCCTGGCCTTGTGCACGCCGCGCGCCAGGTATTCGAGATTGACCTGGTGCACGATGCCGAAGCCCGGCGGCACCACGCCGAAGGTGTCGAAGGCCTGCATGCCCCACTTCATGAACTGGTAGCGCTCCTGGTTGCGCTGGAACTCCAGCTTCATATTCAGGTCCAGCGCCTGCTTGGTGCCGAAGTAGTCGACCATGATGGAGTGGTCGACCACCAGGTCCACAGGCACCAGGGGCTCGATGGCCTTGGGCTTTTTGCCCAGCCTGGCGGCCGTGCTGCGCATGGCGGCCAGGTCGGCCAGCAGCGGCACGCCCGTGAAGTCCTGCAGCACCACGCGCGAGACCACGAAGGGAATCTCGTCCACGCGCTCGGCATTGGGCTGCCAGCGCGCCAGTTGCTCCACATGCCCGGTCGTGATCTTCTTGCCGTCGCAATTGCGCAGCACCGATTCCAGCACGATGCGGATGGACACCGGCAGGCGATTGATCTCGGGAAACTGCTTGGCCAGGGCCGGCAGGGAGTAGAACCGGCCTTTCTTGCCATCGGCAAGCTCAAAGGACTTCAGGGTTTTGGCAAAAGCATGCGACATCGTGAGACTCTCCATCGACAGAACACAGGGGGTAACGCTTTCGCATTCCATTGTGCACACAACTGCCCCGCCAGGGTGTGGGACGCCACACTATCCACCTTGGCCATGTTCGTTTTCAGGAGCAAGAAAGCCCGCACGCGGCGGGCCCGGGTGGCAGGAGCCAAAGTTCAAACTCCGGAATCCGGCAGGAAATCCGTCCCTTCGCTCAAGGGCGCGAAACGATAGCTGGCCGGCGTGCGGCCGAGCTTGACCGGCGCGCCCAGCCCCTGGTATTCGCCCATCTTCACCACCATCTCGCGGTGCGCGGTATGCGGATGCTCCAGGGCCTGCTGCACGTCCAGCACTGGCGCGGCGGGCACGCCGATGGCCATCAGCTCGTCGGCGAGCTTCACGCCGTCGAATCCGGCAAAGGCCTGCTGCAGCAAGGCCTTGAGCTCGGCGCGGTGGACGGAGCGCTGGCCCGCCGTGGCAAAGCGCTCGTCCTGCGCCAGAGCCTCCTGGCCGACATGGCCGCACAGCAGCCGGAACTGCCGGTCGTTGCCCACGGCCAGGAAGATGGGGGCGCCGCCCGTGCTCACCACGTCATAGGGGTAGATGTTGGGATGGGCATTGCCCGAGCGCTGCGGCACCTTGCGCCCCATGAACCAGTTGGCCGCATGCGGATGCAGCAGCGACAGGCCGGAGTCGTACAGCGACGCGTCCACCAGCTGGCCCTGGCCGCTGCGCCCGCGCTCGTGCAGCGCCAGCAGCACGCCGATGGTGGCGTTCAGCCCCGTCACCATGTCCACCACCGGCAGGCCCACGCGCAGCGGATCGCCGCCGGCCTCGCCGTTGATGCTCATGATGCCGGCCATGGCCTGGATGGCGGCGTCGTAGCCGGGCAGGCTGCCCAGCGGACCGTCGGCGCCAAAGCCCGTGACGCGGCACCAGACCAGGTGCGGCAGCTCTTCGCGCATCTGCTCGTAGCCTATGCCCCACTTCTCCATGGTGCCGACCTTGAAGTTCTCCAGCACCACATCGGCCTCGGCCATCAGCTCGCGCACGCGCTGCTGGCCTGCGGGCGCGGACAGGTCGAGGAACTGGATGCGCTTGTTGCGGTTCAGGCCGAAGTAGTACGAGGCCACGCCATCCTTGAACGGCGGCCCCCAGGTGCGCGTGTCGTCGCCCTGCGGCGGCTCCACCTTGAGCACGTCGGCGCCATGGTCGCCGAGGATCTGCCCGCAGAACGGGCCGCCGAGGATGCGCGAGAGGTCCAGCACCTTGACGCCTTGCAGCGCGCCAGGGGAAAGAGGTGTGTTCATGCGAGGAATTTCTCCATGTGGACGGGGCACGGCTGCATCAATCCAGCTTTACGCCGGCCTTTTGCACCACCTCGCTCCATTTGTCGAGTTCGGTCTTCACGAAGCTGGCCAGATAGGCGGGCTTGGTGTCCGCGCCGCGCTCCAGGCCCTGGGCTGCAAATGCCTTCTTCACGTTCTCGGAGTCCAGCGCCTTGGCATAGGCCTGGTTGAGCAGCTCCACCCGGTCCGCCGGCATGCCCTTGGGACCGACCACGCCGAAGAACACGCTCACGTCATAGCCGGCCAGGCCCTGTTCGGCGATCGTGGGGATCTGCGGCATGGCGCTTGAGCGCTTCGCCGTGGCCACGCCCAGGGCCAAAACCCTGCCGGCCTTGATATAGGGCATGGCCGTGAGAATGTCGGTGAAGGTCATGTCCACCTGGCCGGCCAGCAGGTCGTTGAGCGCCGGCCCCGTGCCCTTGTAGGGCACGTGCTGCAGCTGGGTGCCGGCCATGCCGTTGAACAGCACGCCCGCCAGATGGGACGAGGCGCCGTTGCCCGAAGACGCGAAGTTGAGCTTGCCGGGCTTGCTCTTTTCCAGTGCGATCAGCTCCTTGACGTTGCCCACGCCCAGGTCCGGCCGCACCACCAGCACATTGGGCAGGTAGCCCACGTAGATGATGGGCGTGAAGCTGGTGCGCGGGTCGTAGCTGATGGACTTATACAGCGGCTTGTTGATGGCCAGCGGGCCCGAGGTGCCGAACATCAGCGTGTAGCCGTCCGGCTTGGCACGGGCCACGTAGTCCGCGCCGATGTTGCCGCCGGCGCCGGCCTTGTTCTCCACGATCACGCTCTGGCCCAGTTCCCTGGTCAGCTCGGTGGCCAGGATGCGGGCCATGGCATCGGTGGGGCCGCCGGGCGGGAACGGCACGATGAACATGATGGGCCGCTCGGGGAATTTCTCCGCGGCCACGGCATTCAAAGATACGCCCATGCACAGGGCGGCGCTGGCGGCTGCAACGGTTGCGGCCAGCAGGCGGCGGCTGATGTTCATCTCTTGTCTCCTTGGTGGGTACGCCGATCGGTGTCGGCTTTCAAAATACATAGCTGATGGCGCTTGTCTGTATTGCGCCAGAGCCGTTTTATTCATTGATTCACTCTTGCCAAGCAGGCGGCATCTCGGCCGCCTCCAGCGGATCGCGCGGCAACACGCGGTGCAGCAGCACCAGCTGCGACAGGCGCAGGCGCTCGGCCGAGCCGGTCTGCGCGGCCTCCCAGGCCATGGCGATGGCCGTGGTGCAGTTGTACAGGCCCGTGGCGGCCTGGCGGGCCAGCACATCGCCGCCCTCTTGCGCCGCCTTCTCGGCCAGCGCGCTGGCGCGGGCCAGCGCGGCTTCCAGCGCCTGGCGGTAGCCGGGCACCAGCCTGGCCTGTTCGAGCAGGCCGCGCAGGTGCTGCTGCAGCACCGGCAGCGAGCCTTCGCGCCTGATGGCGCGGATCACGTCCAGCGCCACGATGTTGCTCGTGCCTTCCCAGATCGAGCCCAGGTGGGCATCGCGCACCAGGCGCGGGTCGCTCCACTCCTCGATGTAGCCGCAGCCGCCGCGCACTTCCATGGCGTCGCCGGTCACCTTGCGCGCATCGCGGCAGGCGCGGAACTTGATCATGGGCGTGAGGATGCGCAGCAGCGCATAGGCGCCCTCCTCGCCGGCGTCCGAGCGCATCAGCGTCTGCGCGGTCTGGAACACCATGGTGCGCGCCTGCTCGGCGGGCACGCGCAGCTTGTCGAGCTGGCGCTGCATCAGCGGCATGTCTTCCAGACTCTTGCCGAAGGCGATGCGCTCATGGGCGATGAACTCGGCCTCGGCCACGGCGCGGCGCATCATGCCGGCCGAGCGCACGCCGTTGGACAGGCGCGAGTTGTTGACCATGTCGGCCATCTGCACGAAGCCGCGGCCCTGCTCGCCCACGAGATAGGCCACGGCGCCGTCCATGCGGATCTCGCCGCTGGCCATGGACTTGGTGCCCAGCTTGTCCTTGAGGCGGATGATGCGGTAGTGGTTGGCGCTGCCGTCGTCCAGGGTGCGCGGCAGCAGGAACAGCGAAATGCCCTTCATGCCCGGCGCCCCGCCTTCTACGCGCGCCAGCACCATGGCGAACTCGGCATCGGGGTTGGAGCAGAACCACTTGTCGCCGGTCAATCGCCACGAGTCGTCGGCCTGGGGATAGGCCATGGTCAGCGTGTTGGCGATGTCGGAGCCGGCAGCCTGCTCGGTCATGAACATGGCGCCTTGCGCCTGCTCGTCCCAGTCCAGCGACAGCAACTGCGGCAGGTACTTGTTCACCAGTTCGGGCGCGCCGAACTTCTTGAGCGTGCGCGTGAGCGAATCGGTCATCGACAGCGGGCAGCACAGGCCGAATTCCGACTGCACGAACAGGTAGGTCAGTGCGTATTTGACGGCCGGCGGCATCCTGCCCTGCCAGCCCAGCATGTCATCGCGGTGCGAGATGGCCTGCAGGCCGAACTCGCCGTAGGCGATGCGCTCCAGTTCCTCGTAGGCCGGGTGCTTGACGATGCGCTGCCGGTCCAGGCCCGAGCGGGTGCGGTGCTCCAGCGTGGGCGGGTTCTTGTCGGCAATGCCGGCCAGCTCGTCGATGCGCCCACCGGCCAGCTCGCCCATGCGCCGCAGGTAGGGCTGCAGGTGGGCCAGCAGGTCGGCCGGCAGGTAGAGCTCGAGCAGCAATTGCAGCTCGGTGTCGGTGGTATAGAAATTGGCGCCGTGGCGGTCTGGCACCGGGTGGGCTGCATTGACGGACATCGGGTCTCCTGCCGGAATCATTTGCCGCAAATTTCAGCACCCTCATGTATTCGCGTCAAATATTATTAAAATCTTTCTCAATATTTTTTGAATATCAATAAGCACCATGGAACTGCGGCTGCTGCACTACTTCGTCACCCTGGCCGAAGAGCTTCACTTCAGCCGCGCGGCCCAGCGGCTGTCGATCTCGCAGCCGCCGCTGTCCGTGGCGATCAGGCAGCTGGAGCAAGAGCTGCAGGCCCAGTTGTTCGAGCGCAGCAGCAAGGGCGTGCGGCTCACGGCCGCCGGAGAGCATCTGCTGGGCAAGGCGCGCCAGCTGCTGGCGCTGAGCCGGCAGGCCGCGCAGGAAACCCGCGACGTGGCCCAGGGCACGCGCGGCCATCTGCGCCTGGGCTTTGTCGGCTCCAGCCTGTACCGCGGCCTGCCCCAGGCGCTGGAGCAATTCCAGCAAAGCCATCCGCAGGTACGCGTGGACATGCTGGAGGCCAACAGCGCCGAGCAGATCCTGGACCTGCAGCAGATGCGGCTGGACATGGCCCTGGTCCACTCCATCCAGCCGCCCGAAGGCATTGCCAGCCAGCTCATCGTGGAAGAGCCTTTCGTGGTCTGCCTGCCCGCGCACCATGCCCTGCATGCCAGCGCGGCCGTCGACCTGGCCGAGCTCAGGAACGACCGGCTGATCCTGTTTTCCAGCCTGGTCTCGCCGGCCTACCACCAGCGCATCTACGAGATGTGCCTGGCGCACGGCTTCGCGCCCGAGGTGCGGCACGAGGTGCGGCACTGGCTGTCCGTGATCTCGCTGGTCTCGCTGGGCCAGGGCGTGGCCCTGGTGCCCGCGGCGCTGGAGCGCGTGGGCATGCCGCGCCTGGCGTTCCGCCCGCTGCAGGGCTCGCACCCTTCGTCGGAGATGCTGGCCATGTGGCGCCGCACACCGGACAATCCGCTGGTGCAGGCGCTGCTGGCCTGCCTGCAGCAGGCCGCGGCCGAGCTTTGAGGAGGCCCGGTCACGGCCTCTCATGAAGACTGTTCCTCATTGACCAACGTGCTGCCTTGAACCGCCGGCCTGTTTGATATGGCCACCCGGCCGCGTCGGCTACCGCACCATGGCGGACTCCGAGCATCTGCGCCAGCGGCTGTCCAATGACGGGTTGTCGTTGTGCAGCCGACGATGGCCACCAGGAATGCCATATGCGGACGCATGGCGCACCTTCCGGATAGCCGGCCTGGGTCGGCTGCACGAAGAGGAATGACGGTCAGAACGGCTTGCTGACCGATACCAGCAAGGTGCGGCGCGGAGCGAACTGCGGTGCGCCCACTCCGATGCCGGTGCCATCGCGCAGTTCGTAGCTGCGGTCGAACAGGTTCAGTACCGACACACGCGTTTTCAGCTTGCCCACCATGGGCAAATCGAAGTCGCGCGCGGCTCCCACGTTCACCTGCCAGTAGGTGGGCAAATGCTCGGTATTGGCAAAGCCGTTGCGCAGGCCCGAGCCGAACAGCGCGCTCGCCGTCCAGGTGGTGCCCGCCTGCAGGTAGGACACGCCGCCCGAAGCCGTCAGCTGCTGGTCATGGTCCAGATGCACCCAGTGGCTGTTGATGTAGGCCTGCTCTTCGGCATCGAAGTTGAACTGCCCGGTCTCGATGCCCTTGCCCATGGCCCGCGAAATGGCCACGTTCAGGTAGGCGCCGAAATTGCCCTGGCGGTAGTTGGCCGAGCCCTCGATGCCGTAGATGCGGCCGCGCTCGTAGTTGAACGCCGAGTACAGCAGCGCGTTGCCGAACTGGCCTTCGTCCTGCAGATGGCGCACGTCGCGGTAGTAGGCGTCGAGCCCGAGTGTCAGGTTCGGCGTCAGTTGGTGCGAAACGCCGACGTCAAAGTAGTTGGAACGCTCTGAACGCACGGCGGTGTTGGCGTCCGATGGCAGCGCATTCGTCGTACCCAGGAATTTGGCTACTGTCGTGGCGTCGAATTTCTCGGTCGGGGGCGGCGTGAAATAGCGCGCGTAGCCGGCGTGCAGGCGCGTGCGGCTCGACCAGTCGTAGGTCACGCCCAGGCGCGAGCTGATCTGCTGCTCGCTGACGATGGTGTTCACATGGTCGTAGCGCGCACCGTAATTGACGGTGAGCTTGTCCGTCGGCTTCCACTCGTCCTGCAGATATACGCCGACCGTGGAGCCCGAGCCACGCGCGTTGTCGGCGATGGCCATCGGTACGCCGCTGGTCTGCGCACCGCTGTCGTCGGCCGGGAAGACCTGTGAGCTGTTGTCTACCCCGTAGCGCTCGCGCTGCAGGAACAGGCCGCCACGCAGCGTGTGGCGGTCGTTCAGCCGGTAGCTGGCATCGCTTTGCAGGCCGTAGGCGCTGTTGCTGCGCGTGATGTTGGCGGCCACGCCGTTGTAGACCAGGTCGCCCACCGGATCGGGCATGTAGTCGGTCCGGCTCGAACGACGGAACAACGAGACCTGGTAATCGAGCTGCGACGACACCTTGTGCTGGTACGACAGGATCTGGAAATCCGTCTGCTCGCGCTGATTGGCGTTCAGATCCTGCGAGGCCGGAGGCACTGCCCCGTCGAGCGTGAACTGGGGCGCCAGGCCTGGCCTCGCGGGAATCTGGAACCGCCCGTTCGACGTGCCGAACATCAGGCCCACACGGCTGTCGGCATCGATCATGTACGACAGCATGCCAAAGGACTTGTTCTGCGTGGTGTGGTCATGGGTGGCGCTGCGGTTGCGCGTGGGGTTTTCGATGCCCAGGTTGCTTTCGGCCAGCGTGCCGCTCAGGTAATAGCTCCATGGCCCCTGCGCGCCTTGTACCTGGGCATTGAATTCGCGCCGGCCGTTGCTGCCCAGTACCGTGCCGATTTCGCCTCCAAAGGGCTTGGTCGGCCCGTCCTCGTCGGAGGCTGCGCCCTTCGTCTGGATATCGATCACGCCTGCCGTGCGATATCCATACTGCGCGGGCAACGCCCCCGTGAGCACGTTGATCTGATTGGCAAATCGCGTGTCCAGGATCTGGCCGAAGCCGCTGATCGGCTCCGGGATCACGACGCCGTTGATGCGGTACTGCAGGTTGGAATGGTCGCCACGCACGTGCAGTTGGCCATACGAGTCCTGTACCACGCCTGGCGCCTGCAGCAGCACCTGGTTCAGCGGTGTGGCCGCGCCCTGCGGCAGGCGGGCGATGTCATCGCTGTTGAAATTGTAGAGGGAGCTACCGGTGTCTGGCGAGAGCGCGTTGCGCGCCGCATCCAGGCGTTTGGCGCTCACGCGCACCTCACCCAGGCTGCCCGCTGAGGCACTGGGCTGTACTGTGACGGTGTCGTCCGGCACTTCGGAAGATGGGGAAGGCCTGGCGGCTTGCTGCGCAAGCGCAGAAACGGAAGCCAGGGCGGGCAGGACGGCAGTAAGCGCCGCCACCAGCGTACGGGGCGGGAAAGGAGTCATGGCAAACCTTTGAATCGAGCGGATGTAATGAGCGCCGACCCGTGCATTTCCATTAGTGCAAGGGCCGGAGGGCAAAAACAGGATTCAAGGCTTGGATGGGGGATCGCGCGCTCGCACGGCCACCGCGAATACCGGAGTGCCGGCGCAGGGCCAGACAGGAGGGAAATGCCAGCGCAGGGCCAGACCCAGGGCCCAGAGCACCAGCACGGGCAAGGCCAAATCCAGATCCAGCGCGGCAAACGCCGCACATTCGGGGCAAACGGCATGGTCCGACGCAGGCGGCTGCTCGGTACCGCGGCCGGCGTCGGAAAATGCCACGCCAGTTTGCGGCAGGTGCGAGAGCACGTGGCGCAGTTCCCCTTGTTCGCCGAAAAGCAGCAGCAACGCCAGCAGACAGGCTAGCCAGCGCAGGTAGGGGGACGACAGGCAGGTTGAACGCAAAGGCACGGCGAAGGCGCAGTTCAGGCAGGTGTGGATTGTGGCATGCCGGCATTGCCTGCTACAAATGCTCGGCAGCGCCACGGCTGCCATCAATGCTCCCAGCAGCCTGACGCCGACGTCGCCCAGCCGCAATTTAGCTCCTGCCCACATACCACCGCTCATCGCCAGCCGTCCGGCCCACCAGAAGACCTGCCCAAGCAATGCGAATGCATCTGCTTACGGCCCGCATCCAGAGCATGCGCGCTCGGGAATTGATAGCTGCCGGCGGCTTCGGGAGGCAGGTACCGGATACTCCAGGCTTTCCCATTCACCGAGAACAACAAACATGCAAGGCCATCCCGAAGTCGTCGACTACCTCAAGGACCTGCTGCGCGGCGAGCTGGCGGCGCGCGACCAGTACTTCGTGCATTCGCGCATCTACGAAGACCAGGGCTTCACCAGGCTCTTCACGCGCCTGGACCACGAGATGCAGGAAGAGACCCAGCATGCCGACGCGCTGCTGCGCCGCATCCTGATGCTGGGCGGCCGCCCCGACATGCGCCCCAAGGAATTCACGCCCGGCGAGACCGTGCCCGAGATGCTGCGCAAGGACCTGGACACCGAATACGAGGTGCGCGCCGGCCTCCAGCAAGGCATGGCGCTGTGCGAGCAGCACCGCGACTACGTGAGCCGCGACCTCCTGCTGGCCCAGCTGCGCGACACCGAGGAAGACCATGCCTACTGGCTGGAAAAGCAGCTGGGGCTGATCGACAAAGTGGGGCTGGAGAACTATCTGCAGAGCCAAGCCTGAACGCGCAGGTGCCCTGCTCTTCGAAGGCCGCCCCTGCAGGCGGCCTTTTTCATGGCCACGGCAGCCTCCAAAAAAAACGCCCCTGCGGAGAGGGGCTGCGACGGTGCAAGCACAGGCTGCGTTCAGGACGCTGCCGTCGCCGGCGCCGCCGGCATGCGCATGGCACGCACGATGGTGGCCAGCACCACGCCATAGGCGGGCACGAACAGCAGCAGGCTCACGGCCAGCTTGATCACGTAGTCGACCATGGCGATCTCCACCCAGTGGGCGGCCATGAAGGCATCGCTGCTGTGCCAGAAGGCGATCGAGAAGAAAGCCGCCGTGTCCAGCACCTGGCCGAACACCGAGGCGGCTGCCGGCGCCAGCCACCAGGCATGGCTTTTCTGGCGGATGCGGTCGAAGACCTGGATGTCCAGCAGCTGGCCCAGCACATAGGCGGCAAAGCTGGCCAGCGCAATGCGGAACACGAAGCTGTTGAAGCTCTGCAGCGCGTCCCAGCCGTTGAAGCGGCCTTCATGGAACAGCACGCCCACCACATAGGACACGAGAAGCGCGGGCAGCATGGCGCGCGTGATCACGCGCCGCGCCTCGGCCTTGCCGATCAGGCGCACCGTCAGGTCGGTGGCCAGGAAGATGAACGGGAAGCTGAAGGCGCCCCAGGTGCTGTGAAAGCCGAAAAGCGTGATCGGCAGCTGCACCAGATAGTTGCTGGCGATGACGATGGCGATGTGGAACGCCACGAGCACAGAGAGGTAGAAGGGCACGCGCGACGATGGCGTCTGCACGGCATGAGCGGATGTCATGACAGTCCTTTTTGGTCGATGGGGGCGAGGGAACCCATGGTTGCGGAGGATGCGCCAGTTCGGCGCAACCGCTGATTTTAAGCGGCGGGCCTATTGTCCTGCCTGCAGGCAAAGATTCATGCCTGGAAACGGATAGCGGGTATAAGAAAAAACATAGCTTGCACCGCGCATCCAGCAACAAATCTGCCGTTGAAAGCATTCAGATTTTCGGATGGATAAGCGGCAGCAGCTCTCATTTTTGATAAGCATGGAGATGCGCCCCGGGCTTCAGGCTGCGCCCCGCTCCATGAGTTCGCCTCTGACCATTCGCGGCAGCCCCATTTTGTCGGTGAGAAAGTCGATGAAAGTCACCATGGCCCGCGACTGGTGGCGGTTGGGCGTGTACATCAGGTACATGTGATTGCGGTCTATGCTGAACCGATGGCCGGCCAGGGCCTGCACCGCCTCGCCCGATTCGATATGCGGCCGGATCACGTAATCGGGCACCAGGCCGAGGCCCGTGCCGCTCAGGATGCAGTCGCGCAAAAAGGGATAGCTGCGCGACATGAGCGTGGGCACGAACTCCATCTCTTCCTCCGCCCCGCCTTCCGAGGCCAGGGCACGCACATGCAGGCGCACCCGTCCGCTGACGCCGCCCGAAGTGATGATGGGCGTGCCGCGCAGCTCGGGCAGCGTCCTGGGCAGGCCGTGCTTGGCGACCCAGGCGGCCGAGGCGCAAAGCGTGTAGCTCAGCGGCCCCAGGTCCCGCGCCACCATCATCGGCGGCGGCTCCGCAGTGACACGGATGGCCACGTCCACGCCGTCCTTGACCAGGTTGTCGATGAAGTTCTCCAGCCGCACGTCCAGAACGATGCCAGGATAGAGCTTCTTGAACTCGATCAGCCACGGCCCCATGACCAGTTGCCCGTAGCCCGTTGGCGCGCTCAGGCTGATCTTTCCGACCAGGCGCTCTTCGCTGGCGCTGACCGCTTCGCGCATGAGCACGGACTGCTGCACGATGTTTCTCGCGTGCTCGTAGATCTCGCGCCCTATGCCGGTCAGCTCCACGCCCTGCGGCGTGCGCCGCAGCAGCTCGGCACCCAGGGATTTTTCCAGTTGGGCCACGTGATAGCTAACGTTGGCCCTGGACATGTTCAGCGTGCGCGCGGCCTGGCTGAGATTTCCGCCCTCCACGATTTCCACCAGGATGCTCAAGGCCTGCAAATCCATGTCGCCGCTCGCTCACGTCAAGTTCATGTCAAATATTCTTGACCATTATGTAAACCAGCCCTGCCATTGTCAAGACGGATTTTGTTCGCAAAATGGCAGCATAAAGAAAGCAGAGCTTCGCTGGCAACCGACAAACCAGGAGACAAAATGGCATTGGCATGTTCAAAGATTCTGCGCATCCCGGCGCTGGCCGCCATGGGACTGATCGCGGCTGTGTGCGCCCAGAACGCCTCGGCGGCCGGCTGGCCCGACCACCCGGTCAAGCTGGTCGTGCCCTTTCCCGCCGGAGGCCCCACCGATTCGGCGGCGCGCGTCTATGCCGAGGCCCTGGGCCGGCGGCTGGGACAGGCCATCGTGGTGGACAACCGGCCCGGCGCATCGGGCGCCATTGCCGCCGGCCAGTTCATGAACACGCCGGCCGATGGCTACACCTTCATGATGATGGTCACGCCGACCATCCTGGCCCCGCATTTCTTCAAGACGGCCAGGTTCAACCCCGCCACCGACTTCGCCTCGGTCACCAAGATCTACGACCTGCCCAACGTCATTGCCGTCAACAAAAACTCGCTGCCGGACGTGAGCAACTTGAAATCCCTGTTCGCCAAATCCAAGGCCGCCGCCCAGCCGCTGATGTACACCAGCTCGGGCACGGGCAGCTCCGGGCACCTGAGCATGGAGCTGATGAAGACCAACCACCTGACCAATATGCAGCATGTGGCCTACAAGGGCAGCGCCCCGGCCATGAACGACACGCTGGGCGGCGTGGTGCCCGTCATCTATGCCGACATGGTCACGGCGCTGCCGCAGATCAAAAGCGGCCGCCTGGCGGCGGTGGCCGTCGGCACGCCATCGCGGGTGAAGGTGCTGCCGGACGTGCCGACCATGGCCGAGCAAGGCTTTGACGGCTATGAAGCCTCATCCTGGGGCGGCCTGGTCGCGCCCAAAAACACGCCGCAGGACATCATCGACCGCGTCAGCGCGGAATCGCAGCAGATTCTTGCCAGCGACGAACTGGCCAGGCGCTTCGAGCAGATCGGTGTCGTCCCCGCCTACCTGAACCCCGCGAAAACACAGGAGCTGATCCAGTCCGACTTCACGCGCTGGGGCAAGGTGGTCAAGGACAACCGCATCGGCACCGAATAACAGCCCTCTCCGCTCTCAGCCCTGCACCTGGCCCGCCCTCACGGGCCACATCCCATGTTCCAGCCCATACGCCCTCTGCAAAGCCTTGCCGACATCGAAGCCATAGAGCGGACACCGCTCGATCAGTTGATCGAGCCCCAGTCCACCCACGCCTTGTTCGAATCCTCGGCGCGGCTGCATGGCCAAGGCATTGCGCTGAGCTTCTTCGCCACGCCCGATGCCGGCTGCCAACCCGTACACCACACCTATGCCCAACTGCTGGGCCACATCAACCAGGTGGCCAACGCGCTGCACAGCCTGGGGGTCGGCCCCCGGGACGCGGTGGGGATATTGCTGCCGGGCTGCGCCGAGTACCACTTTGCGCTGTGGGGCGCCGAGGCCGCGGGCATTGCGCAGCCCATCAACCCGCTGCTGTCGGACGAGAAGATTTCTTCCCTTCTCAACGCCACCCAGGCCAAGGTGCTGATCGCCTGGGCCGACGAGGACAGCGCGGGCATCTGGCGCAAGATCGCCAGGCTGGACACCGGAGTCCGGCATGTGCTGTATGTCAGCCATGCGGGGATGGTGCCCGATACCGCGGGCAGGCAGGCAGGCATGCGGGCAGAGGTTCACAGCCTTGCCACTCTGATGGCAGCCCAGCCCGCAGACCGGCTGGTCTCCGCGCGAACCATACGCTCCAGCGACACCGCCGCCTACTTCCATACCGGCGGCACCACCGGCGCCCCCAAGCTGGCGGCCCAGACCCATGGCGCCCAGGTCTATACGGCCTGGGCCAGCGTGCAGATGCAGGGCCTGACCCGCGATGACCGCACGATCAACGGCTATCCGCTGTTCCACGTGGCCGGCGTGCTGCCGGGTGCCCTGGCCTGCTTTTCGGCGGGTGCGCAAGTCATTGTTCCGACCACGGAGCTGTTCAGGAACAAGCAAGTCATCTCCCGCTTCTGGCAACTGGTGGACCGCTACCGGCCCACGGTGATGTCCGCCGTGCCCACGGTGCTGTCATCGCTGGCGGACCTGGAGCTGGGCGATGCGGATATTTCTTCCATCCGCTACTTCAGAACCGGCGCCGCGCCCCTGAGCGAGGAAACGGCGCGGCGCTTCAAGGCCCGCACCGGCCTGCATGTCCACGAAAGCCTGGGCATGACCGAGATGACCGGCATCTCCACCATCACGCCCCTGGGCGTGCATGCCGGCGTCGGCCATGTAGGCTTCAGAACGCCCCACGCCCAGATCCGCATCGCCCAGCTGGACGCCGACGGCAAGCCCACGGCTGCCGAGGCCGCGCCGGGGGAAACCGGCATGGTTCTCTTCAAATCGCCAAATCTCTTCCAGGGCTATCTGGGCAATATCGACAAGGCCAGCTACCTCACGGACGACGGCTGGCTGATCTCGGGCGACCTGGGTTCGCTGTCGCCCGGCGGCCTGCTCAGGCTCAATGGCCGCGCCAAGGATCTCATCATCCGCAGCGGCCACAACATCGACCCGCAGGCGATCGAACAGGTTCTGGAAAGCCACCCGGCCGTCAAGGCCTGCGCTGCGGTAGGCGCACCCGACCCCTATGCGGGTGAAGTCCCGGTCGCCTTTGTCACCCTGGTGGAAGGCCGGCATGCGGATGCGCAAGCGCTGCGCGACTACGCGGCCCGGCATGTGGACGAGCCACCGGCAAGACCACGGTATGTGGAAATCCTGCCGGCTCTGCCCCTCACCACTGTGGGCAAGGTCTTCAAGCCCGAGCTGCGCAACCTGGCCAGGCAGCGTTATCTGGAAGCGGAGCTTGCCACGCTGCTGCAGCGCAAGGCCATACCCCTGTCTGCCAGCCCCCAGGTGCGCTTCGATGACGATCAGGGTTTTGTGGTGCGTGATCCGCAGGGCTGCCTCAGCGCTGCGGATCTGCAAGCCCTGGGGGAGCAGTTGCGCTTCCTCGGCGCCCCGATCCGCCACGAGGCAGGGCCCGCATCCTAAGGCTCAGGCGCCCTGATGCAGTTGCGCTTCGCTTCGTTCGTTGTGACTAACTTACGACGGGACTTGCCCCCGTAGGAGTGCGCCCATGCTGGGCGCACAAGAAAAAAGCCCGCGGGACTCGCATCCCGCGGGCTTTTAGCGGCGGGCCCCGAAGGGCCCCGGCAGCTTAGGCGGTCACCCCCTTGGCGACGTCCGCGTATTCCTCGATCTGGTCGAAGTTCATGTAGCGGTAGACGCTGGCCTTGTCGGCATCGATCACGCCCATTTCCTGGAGATATTCCTCCTTGGTGGGCAACTTGCCCAGGCGCGAGGCGATGGCGGCCAGCTCGGCCGAGCCCAGGAACACATTGGTGTTCTTGCCCAGGCGGTTGGGGAAGTTGCGGGTCGAGGTGGAGATCACCGTCGCACCTTCATGCACCTGGGCCTGGTTGCCCATGCACAGCGAGCAGCCCGGCATTTCGGTGCGCGCACCGGCCGTGCCGAAGGCCGCGTAGTGGCCTTCCTTGATCAGCTCGCTCTGGTCCATCTTGGTCGGCGGCGCCACCCACAGCTTGACGGGGATGTCGCGCTGGCCGCCCAGCAGCTTGGCCGCGGCGCGGAAGTGGCCGATGTTGGTCATGCACGAGCCGATGAAGGCTTCGTCGATCTTGGTGCCGGCCACTTCGGACAGGAACTTGGCATCGTCGGGGTCGTTGGGGCAGCAGACGATGGGTTCCTTGATGTCGGCCAGGTCGATCTCGATCACGGCGGCGTACTCGGCGTCCTTGTCGGCCTCGAGCAGGTCGGGCTTGGCCAGCCAGGCCTCGACCTTCTCGATGCGGCGCTGCAGCGTCTTCGCGTCCTGATAGCCGTCGGCGATCATGTTCTTCATCAGCACGACGTTGGACTTCAGGTACTCGATGATCGGCTCCTTGTTGAGCTTGATCGTGCAGCCGGCGGCCGAGCGCTCGGCCGAGGCGTCCGAGAGTTCAAATGCCTGTTCCACCTTCAGGTCGGGCAGGCCTTCGATTTCCAGGATCTTGCCGGAGAAGATGTTCTTCTTGCCGGCCTTGGCCACGGTCAGCAGGCCGGCCTTGATCGCGTACAGCGGAATCGCATGCACCAGATCGCGCAGGGTCACGCCGGGCTGCATTTCGCCCTTGAAGCGCACCAGCACGGACTCCGGCATGTCCAGCGGCATCACGCCGGTGGCGGCGCCGAAGGCCACCAGGCCCGAGCCCGCGGGGAAGGAGATGCCGATGGGAAAGCGCGTGTGCGAGTCGCCGCCGGTGCCCACGGTGTCGGGCAGCAGCAGGCGGTTGAGCCAGCTGTGGATCACGCCGTCGCCGGGACGCAGGGCCACGCCGCCGCGGTTGGAGATGAAGGCGGGCAGCTCGCGGTGGGTCTTGACGTCCACGGGCTTGGGATAGGCCGCGGTGTGGCAGAAGGACTGCATCACCATGTCGGCGCTGAAGCCCAGGCAGGCCAGATCCTTGAGTTCGTCGCGGGTCATGGGGCCGGTGGTGTCCTGCGAGCCCACGGTGGTCATGCGCGGCTCGCAGTAGGTGCCGGGGCGCACGCCGAAGCCTTCGGGCAGGCCGCAGGCGCGGCCGACCATCTTCTGGGCCAGCGTGAAGCCGGCCTTGGACTCGGCAGGCGCCTGGGGCAGGCGGAAGGCGGTCGATGCGGGCAAGCCCAGGGCTTCGCGGGCCTTGGCGGTCAGCGAGCGGCCGATGATCAGGTTGATGCGGCCGCCGGCGCGCACTTCGTCCAGCAGCACGTCGCTCTTGAGCGCGAAGTCGGCAATCTTCTCGCCGTTCTTCTCGATCTTGCCGTCATAGGGGAAGATGTCGAGCACGTCGCCCATTTCCATCTTCGACACATCGACTTCGATGGGCAGCGAGCCCGAGTCTTCCTGCGTGTTGAAGAAGATGGGAGCGATCTTGCCGCCCAGCGTCACGCCGCCGAAGCGCTTGTTGGGCACGAAGGGGATGTCGGCGCCCGTGGCCCAGATCACGCTGTTGGTGGCCGACTTGCGGCTGGAACCGGTGCCGACCACGTCGCCCACGTAGGCGACCAGGTGGCCCTTCTTCTTCAGGTCCTCGATGAACTGGATGGGGCCGCGCTTGCCGTCTTCCTCGGGCTTGAAGGCCGCATCGGGACGGGTGTTCTTGAGCATCGCCAGGTAGTGCAGCGGGATGTCGGGACGGCTCCAGGCATCGGGCGCAGGCGACAGGTCGTCGGTGTTGGTCTCGCCGGGCACCTTGAACACGGTGACGGTGATCTTCTTCTCGACTTCGGGGCGCGAGGTGAACCACTCGGCGTCGGCCCACGACTGCATCACTTCCTGGGCCTTGGCATTGCCGGCCTTGGCCTTGGCGGCCACGTCATTGAAGTAGTCGAACATCAGCAGGGTCTTCTTCAGGCCCTCGGCGGCGATGGCGGCGACTTCGGCGTCGTCCAGCAGCTCGATCAGCGGATGCACGTTGTAGCCGCCGACCATGGTGCCCAGCAGCTCGGTGGCCTTGGCCTTGGAGATCAGGCCCACCTGGATGTCGCCGTGGGCGACGGCGGCCAGGAAGGAAGCCTTGACCTTGGCCGCGTCGTCCACGCCCGGAGGCACGCGGTGGGTCAGCAGGTCGAGCAGGAACGCTTCCTCGCCGGCGGGCGGGTTCTTGATCAGCTCGATCAGCTCGGCGACCTGCTTGGCATCCAGAGGCAGCGGGGGGATGCCTAATGCGGCGCGTTCGGCCACATGGTCACGGTAGGCTTTCAACATGGGTTCTCTCCAATGGTTTTTAGAAAAAGGCTGTGCGCCAGGCACGCTACACAGAACCGCCACGGGCGGGCATGGCGGCTCTGCGGCTGCGCGCGTTGCGCTCTATCGCCTTACTGGGCGGGCTTGGGCGCGTCCAGCAGGCTGGGAGGCGGGTTCTTCTTGATGGCTTCTGCCACCTGCTGCTGCTCGGGGCTCATGCATTCGTCGGCCAGGCGCTGGCCGGCCTTCTGGTTCATGAGCATGGACTTGTTGGCGATCTGCAGCCACACGGCGCCGGCGGCCTTGTCCTCCAGGCGCACCGTGCCCGTGGTGGTCTTCACGGGCGACATGTGGTACTTGAAGCCGCGGCCGTCCACGAAGAAGTAGCCGGGATTGGTGCTGTCGGCCGTCACGTTCACATAGGCGCCGAGTTCGCAGGGAATGCGGCCCTTGAACACGCGTTCGGATACGGCCAGCTCCTCGGTGGACAGCGGGGCGGCAGGAGCCGCAGCCACGGCAGCGGCTGCTGTGCCGGCGGCTGCAGCGCCGGCCGCAGCCTTGGCGCCCTTCTTGGCAGCAGGCTTCTTGGCCGTCTTTTGAACCGTCTTCTTTGCGGCAGTGGCCTTGGCCGGGGTCGTGCCCTGGGCCTGGGCGAAGGAGCTGGCTGCAACCAGGGGGGCTGCGATCAAAAGAGTGGCGATGAGGGTCTTCATAGGAAAGGCTCCTGCAGACTTTGCTTGAGGTTCAATGGGTTGGTTCAGGAGCAAACCACGGCTGCACCGCATCCGGTAAGGCCTGCCCTGTCTGGTGAGCGCGCTCCAGCAACTGCCAGAAATAGCGATAGCTCGCGCGATCATGTAATACCCCATCCAAACTGATGGGGGCCCAATTCTGCACTGCCGCAGAGGTAAGAATTTGTGCCGCCTGTCGCACCTCGTCAGCGGCAGGCGCAAAAGCGCGCAATATGGGACGGATCTGGTCCGGGTGGATGCTCCACATGCGCGTGTATCCCAGTTCGCGCGCGGCTTTCTGCGCACAGGCCTCCAGGGCCTGGGGATTCCTGAATTCGGTGACCACGCAATGCGAAGGCACCTTGCCGTGGGCATGGCAGGCCGCGGCGATCTCCAGCTTGGCGCGCACCACCAGCGGGTGCTCGAACTGGCCCTGGGCCGTCATGGCCGACGCGGGAATCGCGCCGCCGTGGGCCGAGACGAAGTCCATCAGTCCGAACGAGATGCTCTGCACCAGCGGATGCGCGGCAATGTCGAAGGCACGGTGCACGGCCGCCGGCGATTCAATCAAAACATGGAGCGGTATGCGCTTTCCGGATGCGCGCTGCAGGGCTTTTTCGGCAGCCAGCACATCGTCCACGCTTTCCACCTTGGGGACCATGATGTGGCACAGGCTCTCACCGGACTCGCCGGCGATGATGTCCATGTCCTGCTGGAAGGCCGCATGGTCGGCCGCATGCACGCGGGCTGCCACGCGCACGCCGGGTGTGGCGGCCACGGCGCCATTGGCCAGCGAGGCCACCAAGCGGGCATGTGCCAGTTCCTGTCCCACGGGAGCGCCGTCCTCGCAGTCCAGCGTGACGTCGAACACGCAGGCACCGAACTCCTGCAGCATCTCGGCCTGCAGTTGCAGGCTTTTGCGCATGCGCGCTTCCACGCCGCTGTAGTGATCGCAGACGGGCAGGCGCCGGGCGCCGCCCTGCGCATCGAGCAGGACCCGGGCGGGATGTACGAGTTGGGCAGTCATGGCTTGCGCTGCGCCACCAGAAAGAGACGGGGAAATGCCAGCAGGCGCTTGCCGTCCGCACGCGCGGGATAGGCGGCGTCCACGCGGCGCTCGTATTCGGCCAGGAACTCGGCCTGCAGCCCGGCGGGCAGGCCTTCTACAAAAGGCTTGAGTCCGGTGCCGCGCAGCCATTGCACGATGGCGGCGGCCGAGTCCATGGGGTGCTGGTAGACGGTGTGCCACACATCCACGCTCTGCACCCCGCGCCCGGGCGCGGCCAGCAGATCGTAATAAGCACGTATGGGCAGGATCTCGGTGCGCACCTTGTCCGCTTCGCCGATATGGGGCGCGAACTGCGGCAGGCTGGCGACCTCGCGCATCAGCCGGTGCGTCGGTTCCTCGCGGTTGTCGGGCATCTGCACGGCCAGCACGCCGCCAGGGGCCAGCGTCGACAGCAGACGGGGAATCAGCTGCTCATGCCCGCCCACCCACTGCAGGGAAGCGTTGGCATAGATCAGGTCGGGGGCGGGCTGGCCTGCTTCAGGCGCCCAGGTGGCGATATCGCCGTATGCGAAGCGGGCCTGGGGCAGCAGCTGGCGCGCCGCCTCCAGCATGGCTTCGGAATTGTCGATGCCCAGGACCTGGGCACCGGCGAAACGTTCGACCAGCAACTCGGTGGAGTTGCCGGGCCCGCAGCCCAGGTCCACGACGTGGAGGCTGCGGTCCGGTTGCGCGACCAGAGGCACCCGCGCCAGCAGCTCCGCGGCCGGGCGCGTACGCTCATTGGCAAAGCGCAGATACAGCGCGGGGTTCCAGTCTTGCATGATGCTTGCTTACAGCAGGTGCTTGACGCCGTCCTGCTCGCCTTGCAGCTCGGCCAGGGTCTTGTCGATGCATTCCTGCGAGAAGGCATCGATTTCCAGGCCCTCGACGATCTTGTATTCGCCGTTTTCGGTGGTCACGGGGAAGCCGAACACGATGCCGGCGGGAATGCCGTATTCACCGTTGGAAGGCACGCCCATGGTGACCCACTCGCCGTTGGAGCCCAGGGCCCAGTCGCGCATGTGGTCGATGGCGGCGTTGGCAGCCGAGGCAGCCGACGACAGGCCGCGGGCCGCGATGATGGCGGCGCCGCGCTTGCCCACGGTGGGCAGGAACACGTCCTTGTTCCACTCCTGGTCGTTGATCATGTCCTTGACCGACTTGCCGTCCACGGTGGCGAAGCGGTAGTCGGCGTACATCGTGGGCGAGTGGTTGCCCCAGACGGTCAGCTTCTTGATGTCGCCGACCTTGAAGCCGCCCTTGGCTGCCAGTTGCGAGGCAGCGCGGTTGTGGTCCAGGCGCAGCATGGCGGTGAAGTTCTTGGCCGGCAGGTCGGGAGCCGACTTCATGGCGATGTAGGCGTTGGTGTTGGCGGGGTTGCCCACGACCAGCACCTTCACGTTGCGCGAAGCCACGGCGTTCAGGGCCTTGCCCTGGGCGGTGAAGATCTGGGCGTTGGCGGCCAGCAGGTCGGCGCGCTCCATGCCGGGGCCACGGGGGCGGGCACCGACCAGCAGGGCGTAGTCGGTATCCTTGAAGGCCTGCAGGGGGTCGCTGTGGGCTTCGATGCCGGCCAGCAGGGGGAAGGCGCAGTCTTCCAGTTCCATGATCACGCCCTTCAGGGCGTTCTGTGCCTTCTCGTCGGGAATCTCGAGCAGTTGCAGAATGACGGGTTGATCCTTACCCAGCATTTCGCCGGAGGCGATGCGAAACAGCAGGGCGTAACCGATTTGGCCAGCGGCGCCGGTGACGGCGACACGAATGGGCTTCTTGCTCATGGTGAAACTCCAGTTTTGGAAAAAATTGAGATGTTACCGGCGCCAGGTTGCACCAGCGTCCATCACCAGCAGCCCGTGCTCCGCAAACATGGCGAAAGTGTACTGCCGATTTGAAAGCTCGGTCAATTTGTCTTATGTCTTATATAAGATATGATCGGCAAAGAGCTACACTAGCAAAAACACGACAGACTTTACGCGTCGCACCGCGGAGGCACCCCTTCACCACCCCTATGCCGACCCTTCACAGCACAGCCCCAGAATCCCCTGCCACCACGACTGGCGGTACTGGCGTCTCCACTCCGGCATTCAGCCCCCTGTACCAGCAGATCAAGGGGCTCATCCTGCAAAGCCTGGAAGCCGGCGAATGGCGCCCTGGAGAGCTGATCCCCAGTGAAATGGAGTTGGCTGCCCGCTTCAAGGTCAGCCAGGGCACGGTGCGCAAGGCCATCGACGAGCTCGCTTCCGAAAACCTCGTCATGCGCCGCCAGGGCAAGGGCACCTTCGTGGCCACCCATGCGGCCCAGCAGGTCCAGTACCGCTTCCTGAAACTGCACCCCGATGCCGGCGACCTGCAGGGCGAGGGCCGTGCCGAGCGCCACATCCTCGACTGCCGCCGCCTGCGCGCCCCCGCCGAAGTGGCCCGCGCCCTGGCGCTGCGCACGGGCGATGCGGTCATGCATGTGCGCCGCATCCTGTCCTTTGCCGGCGTGCCCACGATTCTCGAGGACATCTGGCTGCCCGGCCACGCCTTCAAGGGGCTCACGGTCGAGCAGATGTCCAGCTACCAGGGGCCGACCTACGCCATGTTCGAACTCGACTACGGGGTTCGCATGGTTCGTGCCGATGAAAAAATCCGCGCCGTCCTGCCCGACGCCGAACAGGCCCAGCTGCTCAATGTCCCCTGCAGCACCCCCCTGCTCAGCGTGGAGCGCACGGCTTTCACCTACAACGATGTTCCCATGGAGTTACGCCGCGGCCTCTACCGCACCGATACCCATCATTACCGCAATGCATTGAGCTGAATCTCCTGGGAAAATAACCCATTGCACCGAAACCTACGTGCCCGGTACGCATTTCCCGGTAAACCACTTGTGCTGCATTGCAATAGAATTTTGTATCGCTTCGCACTAGCGATTACAACGCAGTTACATCCACGAAAGTACCCTGCCATGACAGAGCAACAAGCCAAACAGCGGCCCGAGTTCCGCAACATCCATCTCTTCAAGGACTTGACGACCTACCGCCTGCCGCCCGCAGGCATCGTGTCCATCCTGCACCGCGTCAGCGGCCTGCTGATGTTCCTGCTGCTGCCGTTCATCATCTGGATGTTCGACAGGTCGGTGTCCTCGGAGATTTCGTATGACGGATTCACCGCCGTGTTCGGCGGCAGCTTTGGCTGGTTCGCCAAGCTGGTGTGCCTGGCGCTGATCTGGGCCTACCTGCACCACTTCTGCGCCGGCATCCGCCACCTGGTCATGGATGTGAACCATCACGCCGTCAACAAGCAGACCGGCAAGAGCACGGCGCTGACCGTGCTGGCGATCAGCCTGGTCCTGACCGTGGTGCTGGGCGCCAAGCTGTTTGGCCTGTACTGAGATACAGCCGCCAGTCGATAACACCTCACGATAAGGAAAAACCATGTCCGTGAACTACGGCTCCAAGCGCATCGTCGTCGGCGCGCACTACGGTACCCGCGACTTCCTCGCCCAGCGCGCCACCGCCCTGCTGATCGCCATCTACACCGTGGTCCTGCTGGTGCGCTTTCTCACCACCAGCGGCCCCATCGGCTACGAGCAATGGGCCGGCATCTTCGCGCCCCAGTGGATGAAATTCCTGACCCTGACCGTCTTCGTGGCGCTGGGCTGGCACGCCTGGATCGGCGTGCGCGACATCTGGATGGACTACGTCAAGCCCGCGGGCCTGCGCTTCCTGCTCCAGGTCTTCACCATTGTCTGGCTGGTCGGCTGCGTCGGCTGGGGCGTTCAGGTTCTGTGGCGTCTCTGATCGAGACACAGTCTCCACGATTGAAGGTTAAGAATGAGCTATACCAAAGCAAACATCACCAAGCGCAAGTTTGACGTCGTCATCGTCGGTGCCGGCGGCTCCGGCCTGCGCGCCGCGCTGGAACTGTCGCGCGCCGGCCTGTCGGTCGCCTCGCTGTCCAAGGTCTTCCCCACCCGCTCGCACACCGTGGCTGCGCAGGGCGGCGTGTCCGCCTCGCTGGGCAACATGAGCGAGGACAACTGGCACTACCACTTCTACGACACCATCAAGGGCTCCGACTGGCTGGGCGACCAGGACGCCATCGAATTCATGTGCCGCGAAGCGCCGAACGTCGTGATCGAGCTCGAGCACTTCGGCATGCCCTTCGACCGCAATCCCGACGGCACGATTTACCAGCGTCCCTTCGGCGGCCACACGGCCAACTACGGCGAAAAGCCCGTGCAGCGCGCCTGCGCCGCGGCCGACCGTACCGGCCACGCCATGCTGCACACGCTGTACCAGCAGAACGTCAAGTCCAAGACCAACTTCTTCGTGGAATGGATGGCCCTGGACCTGATCCGCAACACCCAGGGCGACGTGGTCGGCGTGACCGCCATCGAACTGGAGACCGGCGACCTGTACGAGCTGCACGCCAAGGCCGTGCTGCTGGCCACGGGCGGCGCCGGCCGCATCTTCCAGGCATCGACCAATGCCTTCATCAACACCGGCGACGGCCTGGGCATGGCAGCCCGTGCTGGCATCCCGCTGCAGGACATGGAGTTCTGGCAGTTCCACCCCACCGGCGTGGCAGGCGCGGGCGTGCTGCTGACCGAAGGCTGCCGTGGCGAAGGCGCCATCCTGCTCAACAGCGAAGGCGAGCGCTTCATGGAGCGCTACGCGCCCACGCTGAAGGACCTGGCACCGCGCGACTTCGTGTCCCGCTCCATGGACCAGGAAATCAAGGAAGGTCGCGGCTGCGGTCCCAACAAGGACTACATCCTGATGAAGCTGGACCACCTGGGCGCCGACACCATCCGCAAGCGCCTGCCCTCCGTGGAAGAAATCGGCCACAACTTCGCCAACGTGGACATCACCAAGGAGCCGATCCCCGTGGTGCCCACCATCCACTACCAGATGGGCGGCATCCCCACCAACATCAACGGCCAGGTCGTGACCTGGGACGGCCAGCAGAACCGCGTGGTCAACGGCCTCTACGCCGTGGGCGAATGCTCCTGCGTGTCGGTGCACGGCGCCAACCGCCTGGGCACAAACTCGCTGCTGGACCTGCTGGTGTTCGGCAAGTCCGCCGGCAAGCACATCGTGCAGTTCGTCAGGGACTTCGGCGACCACCATGCCGTGCCGGCCGACGGCGCCGACCGCACCCTGGCACGCCTGAACCAGCTGCAGGAATCCAAGGACGGCATCTATGCCCAGGACATCGCCAACGACATCCGCTCCTCGATGCAGCAGCACGCCGGCGTGTTCCGCACGCAAAAGGGCATGGACGAGGGCGTGGAGAAGATCAACGCCATCCGCGAACGCGTGGGCTCCGTGACCCTGAAGGACAAGTCCATGGTCTGGAATACCGCGCGCATGGAAGCGCTGGAAGTGGACAACCTGATCGAAGTCGCCCAGGCCACCATGACCTCGGCGGCCGCCCGCCACGAGTGCCGCGGCGCACACACCGTGTACGACTACGAGCACCCTGCCGACCACCCCGATTTCCCGCTGGGCCGCAACGACAAGGAATGGCTCAAGCACACCCTGTGGGACAGCGCCACCAACAGCCTGTCCTACAAGCCGGTGAACTTGAAGCCCCTGACCGTTGACAGCGTGCCGCCCAAGGTCCGCACGTTCTAATCCAGCAGCCCACGAGAGAAGATCAAAATGAAGCGTACTTTCAAAATCTACCGCTACGATCCGGACAAGGATGCCAAGCCCTACATGCAGACCGTGGAAGTCGAGCTGGACGGCCATGAGCGCATGCTGCTGGATGCGCTGGTCAAGCTCAAGAAGATGGACCCGTCCATCGCCTTCCGCCGCTCCTGCCGCGAGGGCGTGTGCGGCTCCGACGCCATGAACATCAATGGCAAGAACGGCCTGGCCTGCCTGACGAACATGAACACCCTCAAGGGTGAGATCGTTCTCAAGCCCCTGCCCGGCCTGCCGGTGATCCGCGACCTGATCGTGGACATGACGCAGTTCTTCAAGCAGTACCACTCGATCAAGCCCTACCTGCAAAGCGATCTGTATGCATCGCCGAGCAAGGAGCGCCTGCAGTCGCCCGAAGAGCGCGAAGAGCTCAACGGCCTGTACGAGTGCATTCTGTGCGCCAGCTGCTCCACCAGCTGCCCCAGCTTCTGGTGGAATCCCGACAAGTTCGTGGGCCCGGCCGGCCTGCTGCAGGCCTACCGCTTCATCGCGGACAGCCGCGACACGGCCACCGGCGAGCGCCTTGACAACCTGGAAGATCCGTACCGCCTCTTCCGCTGCCACACCATCATGAACTGCGTGGACGTGTGCCCCAAGCACCTGAACCCCACTGCAGCCATCGGCAAGATCAAGGAGCTGATGGTTCGTCGAACCATCTGATGCGTATGACGAATGCCCTGCTCGAAGAACGTGAGCGCGACCTGCTGCGGTGGCGCTGCCGCCGCGGCCTGGTCGAGAACGATCTGTTCATCGAGCAGTTCTTCGCCACCTACGGAAACCGGCTCACGCAGCAGCATGCAGCCGGCCTGTCTGCCTTGATGGATCTGGCAGACAACGACCTGATGGATCTTTTCCTGCGCCGCAAGGAACCTGAAGGCCAACTCGATACCCAAGAAGTCAGGGAAGTGCTGGAGATGGTGCGCAAGCGCCAGCCCGGCGCCCAATCCCGGTAGGTTAGGCAAACTAGAGAAGGAAGTTTGGAAATGAAACTCGCTGACAACAAAGCAACGCTGTCTTTCAGCAACGGTGCTCCCAGTGTCGAGATGCCCGTTTACCAGGGCAGCATCGGCCCGGATGTGATCGACATCCGCAAGCTCTATGCCCAGACGGGCATGTTCACCTATGACCCGGGCTTCCTCTCTACCGCTGCCTGCCAATCGGCCATCACCTACATCGATGGCGACAAGGGCGAGCTGCTGTACCGCGGCTACCCCATCGAGCAGCTGGCCAAGAACTGCAACTTCCTGGAAACCTGTTACCTGCTGCTGTACGGCGAGCTGCCCAACGAGAAGCAGAAGGCCGAATTCGAAGACACCGTGACCAAGCACACGATGGTCAACGAGCAGATGCAGTTCTTCCTGCGCGGCTTCCGCCGCGACGCTCACCCCATGGCCGTGCTGACCGGCCTGGTGGGCGGCATGTCGGCCTTCTACCACGACAGCACCGACATCAACAATCCCGAGCACCGCAACATCGCCGCGATCCGCCTGATCGCCAAGATGCCCACGCTGGTCGCCATGGCCTACAAGTACGGCATGGGCCAGCCCTACATGTATCCCAAGAACGACCTGTCGTACGCCGGCAACTTCATGCGCATGATGTTCGGCAACCCCTGCGAGGAATACAAGGTCAACCCCGTGGTCGAGCGCGCGCTGGACCGCATCTTCATCCTGCACGCCGACCACGAGCAGAACGCCTCCACTTCCACCGTGCGCCTGTGCGGCTCGTCGGGCACCAACCCGTTTGCCGCCATCTCCGCCGGCGTGGCCTGCCTGTGGGGCCCTGCCCACGGCGGCGCCAACGAAGCCTGCCTGAACATGCTGGAAAGCATCCAGGCCAACGGCGGCATCGAGAAGGTCGGCGAGTTCATGGAACAGGTCAAGGACAAGACCAGCGGCGTCAAGCTGATGGGCTTTGGCCACCGCGTCTACAAGAACTACGACCCCCGCGCCAAGCTCATGCAGGAAACCTGCAACGAGATCCTGGCCGAGCTGGGCCTGGAGAACGACCCCCTGTTCGCCCTGGCCAAGAAGCTGGAAAAGATCGCCCTGGAAGACGACTACTTCGTTCAGCGCAAGCTCTACCCGAACGTGGACTTCTACTCGGGCATCGTGCAGCGCGCCATCGGCATCCCCGTGAACCTGTTCACCGGCATCTTCGCGCTGGCCCGCACCGTGGGCTGGATCGCCCAGCTCAACGAGCAGATGGCCGACCCCGAATACAAGATCGGCCGCCCCCGCCAGCTGTTCACCGGCTCCGTGTCGCGCGACGTCAAGCCCATCGCCCAGCGTTGATCGCCCGGCCAGGCCCGGCTCGCCGGACCTGAATGAAAAAGCCCGCAGGACGCCAGTCCTGCGGGCTTTTTTTTTTACGGGCCGTGGCCGCATGCCTGCGGCCATGCAAGCCATGGCGCTTGCAAAAAAAGGAGCATTTCACGCGCGTCTTGCCATGATTTCAAGCTGATTTCGCGTCCAAATCTTTGGCCGGCAGGCGCCAGCAGCCCCTGTTTTCATAGCATCTCAAGGCACCAGCACAATGGGTACCACGGCGCCATGGGCCTCGAGCTCGCGGTGCGCGGCCGCCGCATCGGCCAGCGCAAAGGCCCTTGGCTCGGCCATGCGGAAATGCTTTTTGCGCAGCGCCTCGAACACGCGCGCGGCCATGGCCTCGCGCTCTGCGGGGCTCCGCACGAAATGGAACACCATGGGCCGGCACACGCTGGCAGAGCGGGCCGCCAGGCGCGCGATCTCCAGCGGCGGCACGGGCCCCGAAGACTGGCCGTACATCACCAGCTGGCCGCCGAAGGCCAGGCTGGCCAGCGAACCGTCGAAGCTGTCGCGGCCCACGCCGTCGTAGGCCACGTCCACGCCATGGCCCCGGGTGAGCGCCATCACGCGCGCGGCCACGTCCTGCGCACCCTCGCCGCGGTAGCGGATCACCTCCACGCAGCCGGCCTGATCGGCCTTCCTGGCCGTGGCATCGCTGCCCGCCGTACCGATGACCATGGCGCCCAGCTGCGTGGCCCACTGGCTCAGGATCTGGCCCATGCCGCCGCCCGCGGCCTGCACCAGAATGCGCGACCCCTCGGCCACCTGCGCCACGCGGTGCAGCAGCACATCGGCCGTGAGGCCGCGCAGCAGGCTGGACGCCACGAGATCGTCGCCGAGGTCGTCGGGCACCGCGATCAGTTCCTCGGCGTCGATCACGCGCTCGGTGGCATAGATGGCGTAGGCCGACGACACATAGGCCACGCGGTCGCCCGCCTTCCAGCGGGCCACGCCCTCGCCCACCTCGGCCACCACGCCCACGGCCTCGATGCCGGGCGTGCCCGGCAGCGCCAGCGTCTTGTACAGGCCCGAACGCACATAGATGTCGTGGAAATTCACCCCGATGCGCGTGTGCCGCACGCGCACCTGGCCGCGCGCGACAGGCCGGGGCTCCACCGTGGCGATCTGCAGCACTTCGGGGCCGCCGTATTCCGTGATCACAATGGCCTGTGCCATGAACGTCTCCTTGCTGTGCATCGGGCACATGCCCGCCTGCTGCGAATGTAGCGTCCACGGCTTTTCCCTTGTGCGGCACTGCGATGCCGCAATTCACGCACAATGCGCCACCTGCCCTGCCGCCGCATTCCTTGCGCGCGCCGGCGTGCCCCCTCTTCTTCTTTTTCTCTTGTCCACCATGTCCTTTGCCACCCTCGGCCTGCGCTCCGAACTTGTGAATGCGGCCCAAGACCTGGGGCTGGCCGAGCCCACGCCCATCCAGCAGCAGGCCGTGCCGGCCGTTCTGGCCGGGCGCAACCTCCGGGCCTGCGCGCCCACGGGCTCGGGCAAGACAGCGGCCTATCTGCTGCCGCTGTTGCAGCAATGGCAGGCATCAGGCGCCGCCCGGGCCCGCACCGGCTTTGTGCGCACGCTGGGCACGCTGATCCTGGTGCCCACGCGCGAGCTGGCCCTGCAGGTGCACGAGACACTGAGCGATCTGGTGCGCCACCTGCCGCACAGCCCGCGCTGCCGCGTCGTCTACGGCGGCGTGTCCATCAATCCGCAGATGATGCAGCTGCGCGGCAGTGCCGATTTCCTCGTGGCCACGCCCGGCCGCCTGCTGGATCTGGCGGCGCATAACGCCATACGCCTCAGTGCCGTACAGCACCTGGTGCTGGACGAGGCCGACCGCCTGCTGGACCTGGGCTTTGCCGAGGAGCTGAACCGCGTGCTGGCCCTGCTGCCGCGCCAGCGCCAGACCCTGCTGTTCTCCGCCACCTATCCCCAGCACGTGGAAGCCCTGGCCGACGGGCTGCTGCACGAACCCGTGCGAGTCCAGGTGGATTCGGATGCCGGCGCAGAGCGCGCCAGCAGCCCCGAGAACATCGTCCAGCGCGCGATCGCCGTCGACGGCAGCCGCCGCATGCAACTGCTGCGCCAGCTGCTGGAGGACGGCAAGGACAGCCCGGACTGGGAGCGCGCGCTGGTCTTTGTCGCCAAGCGCCACACGGCCGAGATGCTGGCCAACAAGCTGTACCGCGCCGGCATCTATGCCACCACCTTCCACGGCGACATGAGCCAGGGCGCACGCAAGGAGGTGCTGGAGCAGTTCAAGGCCAAGCGCTGGCAGCTGCTCATCACCACCGACCTGGCCGCGCGCGGCATCGACATTGCGCAGCTGCCCGCTGTCGTCAACTACGACCTGCCCCGCTCGCCGGCCGACTATATCCACCGGATCGGCCGCACGGGCCGCGCCGGCCATGCGGGGACAGCCATCAGCTTCGTCACGCCGGCCGACACCGCGCACTGGAAGCTGATCTGCAAGCGCAACCAGCTCGATATCGCGCTGGAGCAGCTTCCCGGGTTCGAGCCCACCGAAGAAGCTCCGCCGCCACCTGTTGCGCAGGACGGCAACGGCGGCATCAAGGGCCGCCGCCCCAGCAAAAAGGACAAGCTGCGGGCCGCGGGGCTTTTGCCTTCCGCCAAGCCTGGCCAGAGCTGAGGGCGGGCCGGATTTCCCAGTACAGTCAGTGCCAACTGATTGACCCGGAAAATCCATGTCCGCCCATGTGAATCTGAATCACGGCGCCGACGACAGCTCCGCGCCAGCGCTTTCAGGCGCGGAGCCTGCCGGCGCCGCTGCGCCCGCTTGCCCCGTCGCCCGCCAGCTCGAAAAAAGCCGCAAGACGCTGCTGGACCTGTCCACCCGCAACCGGCTGCTGAGCCTGCCCCAGTCCGGCAGCGCCAGGCTGCTGCATTTCGCCGACGAGCTCACACCCGAAATCTATCGGCTGATGGTCGAAGAAAACAGGGCCATGCGCTTTGTGCCCGCCAAGGCGGACGAGCCGGCCCAGGCCCCCGATGCCGATGCCGATGCCGATGCCGATGCCGATGCCGATGCCGATGCCGATGCCGATGCCGATGCCGATGCGGCAGGCCTGGCGTCGCTTGCCCTGCCCCAGCCTGAAGACGGTGCCGACGGCGCGGGCGACATGCCCGACGAGCGCGGCATAGCCCAGCGCCACCGCGACCTGGGGCTGCAGACACGGCTGACCACGGACAAGCTGCAGCGCCGCCTGCTGGACATGTACTACGACGCCCGCACCTTCATCGAGGAGCAAGGCGTCAACATCCTGTTCCTGGCCCTGGGCCAGTTGCAGTGGTTCGACCGCAACGCGCCCGACAAGCCGCGCCTTGCCCCGTTGATCCTGCTGCCCGTGGCCCTGGAGCGCCAAAGCGCGGCCCAGCGCTTCACCCTTTCCTGGCTGCAGGAGGACGCGGCCGAGAACCTGTCGCTGGCCGCCAAGCTCAAGGCCGACTTCGGCCTGGAACTGCCCGAATTCAAGGCAGGCGAAGACTTCGATCCGGCTGGGTACCTGGAACAGGTCGCCGCCGTGGCCGCCTCCCAGCCCGGATGGCAGGTACTGCCCCATGCCATGACGCTGGGCTTTTTCAGCTTTGCCAAGTTCCTCATGTACCGCGACCTGGACGCGGGCACCTGGCCTGACGGCAAGCGCCTCGACCGGCACTCGCTGATTGCCGCGGCCTTGCATGACGGCTTCGAGGCCCGCGAACGCATCTTTCCCGAGGATGCCGACGTGGACCGCCTGGTTCCCGTGGACAGCCAGCGCCATGTGGTCGATGCGGACAGCTCGCAGTCCCTGGCCATCGAGGCCGTGCGCCGCGGCGAGAACCTGGTGATCCAGGGTCCGCCGGGCACCGGCAAGTCCCAGACCATCACGAATGTGATCGCCGCCGCGATTGCCGACGGCAAGAAGGTGCTGTTCATCTCCGAAAAGATGGCGGCGCTGGAAGTGGTCAATCGCCGCCTCGGGTCCGTGGGCCTGGGCCCGGCCTGCCTGGAGCTGCACAGCCACCATGCCAACAAGCGCAAGGTGCTCGAGGAGCTCAAGGCCACGCGCGACCTGGGCCGCCCCCGCGTGGAGCATCGCGACCAGATCATCGGCGAGCTCACCAGCGTGCAGCAGCAGCTCAATGCGCACAGCGAGACCATGCATGCTCCGCTGGCGCCCTGCGCACTCACGCCCTACCAGATCCTCGGCCAGCTGGCCCGGCTGGATGCGGTGCAGATCGCCCATCTGCCCGACCTGCTGCAAGGCGCCGCCGGCTGGACGCCCCAGCAATTCCAGGACCGCCGCCAGACCGTGCAGGCCCTGCACCAGGCCGCCGCCAAGGTGGCGCCCGTTGCCCGCCACCCCTGGCGCGGCGTGGCCCACCCGGCCCTGCTCAAGCTCGATGCAGAGCGCTTCCAGCAGCAGCTGCCGGCGCTGCGGCAGGCGTTGCAGCAGCTGCTGCAAGACAGCAGGCAGCTGGCGCAATCGCTGCAGGCGCCACCGCCCGAAGACATGCAGGCGATCCACGAGCAGATCGCCCTGGCGCGGCAACTGGCTTCGGCCCCGGCGCTGGACCGGCAGGCCGTCGCCCATGGGATCTGGAGCCACGGCCTGGGCCAGCTGCAAAAGCTGCTGGAATGCGGCACGCAGCTGGGCAGCCTGGCCGCCGAGATTGACAGCCGCTTTGCGGCATCGGCCTGGCAGCAAGACTGGAATGGCGCCCGCCAGCGCATTGCCGCCCATGGCGATTCGTTGTTTCGCATCTTCAACGGCAGCTACCGCCAGGCGGTCGCCAGCGTCAAGGCCCACCTCAAGGCGGCGCTGCCTGCGGCAAGAACCGAGCGCCTGCAGCTGCTGGACAGCCTGATGCAGGCCCAGGCCCTGCGCCAGGCTCTGGCCCGGCAGGACGCGGATGGCGCCGCCGCCTTCGGCCAGCTCTGGCACGGCGAGCAAAGCGACTGGGAGCAGCTGCGCACCGTGCTGCGCTGGATGGAGGGGACCGACGGCCAGGGCCGCAGCGAGGCCTTCCGCCAGCTCTATGCCCGATTGCCGTCGCCCGCGCATTGCGCCGAGCTGGCCGCGACGGCCGCCACATCGCTACAGAAACTAGAGCTTATTGCGCAGACCGTACTTGCAAATTACCAGTTGGACATCGAGGAATCCTTTGGCGCACCAGCGCTGAGCGCTATCCCTTTGCAAGCACTGGAGGAGCGCCTGGAACAATGGCTGGCCCGGCCGGCAGCGCTGCTGGACTGGACCTCATACCATGCCATCCGCGTCCAGGCGCGCCAGGCCGGTCTGGCGCCCCTGGTGGAGCAGCTGGAGCAGCAGGCCCTGGCGCCGGATGCGCTCGCCCCCGCTTTCGAGCGCTCCTACTACGAGGCCCTGCTGCGCCAGGCCACGCAGAGCGCGCCGCAGCTCGTGGGTTTCAACGGCGATCAGCACAGCCAGAAGGTGCGCCGCTTCCGCGCCCTGGACATCGAACGCATAGAGCTGGCGCGCGCCCAGTCCGCCCTCGCCCATTACGAGCAGGTGCCGCGCGGGGCCGGCGGCATGGGTCCCATGGGCGTGCTCAACGGAGAAATAGCGCGCAAGCGCGGCCACATGCCGCTGCGCAAGCTGTTCAAGCATGCGGGCGAGGCCGTCCAGGCCATCAAGCCCGTGTTCATGATGAGCCCGTTGTCCGTGGCCCAGTTCCTGGAGCCCGGCGCCGTGGAGTTCGACCTGCTGGTGATCGACGAAGCCAGCCAGATCGAGCCCGTGGATGCGCTGGGTGCGATGGCCCGCTGCAGGCAGCTCGTGGTGGTGGGCGACGACCGCCAGCTGCCGCCCACGCGCTTTTTCTCGCGCATGACCAGCGAGCAGGACGAATTCGACGACGAGGAAGGCGATTCGCCGGTCGCCGGCGCCGCCGATGTCGAGAGCATTCTGAGCCTGTGCCTGGCCAAGGGCATGCCCCAGCTCATGCTGCGCTGGCACTACCGCAGCCGCCACCAGTCGCTGATCGCCGTGTCCAACCAGCAGTTCTACAACAGCGCGCTGTTCATCGTGCCCAGCCCCTACACGGCCCGCGCCGGCATGGGGCTGCGCTTCAACCATCTGCCCGAAGGGCGATTCGACAGCGGCGGCACGCGCGTCAACCGCGTCGAGGCCCGGACCATTGCCCGCGCCATCATGCAGCATGCGCTGCTCACGCCACAGCTGAGCCTGGGCGTGGCCGCGTTCTCGCTGCAGCAGAAAATCGCCATCCAGGACGAGCTGGAGCTGCTGCGCCGCCAGCAGCCCGAGGCCGAGCCTTTCTTCGTGGCTCATCCCAATGAGCCTTCTTCATCAAGAACCTCGAGAACGTGCAGGGCGACGAGCGCGACGTGATCTTCATCTCGGTCGCCTATGCGCGCAATGCCCAGGGCTATCTGCCCATGCGCTTCGGCCCGGTGAGCGCCGATGGCGGCGAGCGCCGCCTGAACGTGCTGATCTCGCGCGCCAAGCAGCGCTGCGAGGTGTTTTCGTCCATCACGGCCGACGATATCGACCTGGAGCGCGGCAAGGGCAAGGGCGTGGCGGCGCTCAAGGTCTTTCTGCAATACGCGGCCACCGGCCAGCTGGCGCTGGCCGGCCGCAGCGGGCGCGCGCCGGAGTCGCCGCTCGAGGAAGACGTGCTCCAGGCCTTGACTGCGCACGGACTCCAGGTCGAGCCCCAGATCGGCATTGCCGGCTTCTTCATCGACCTGGCCGTGGTTGATCCGCAGCGGCCGGGCCGCTATCTGCTGGGCATCGAGTGCGACGGCGCCAGCTACCACAGCAGCCGCTCGGCCCGTGACCGCGACCGCCTGCGCCAGGCCGTGCTCGAAGGCCATGGCTGGAAGCTGCACCGCATCTGGAGCTGCGACTGGTTCCGCCAGCCGCAAGCCGAGACCGAGAAAGTGCTGGCCGCGGTACAGGCCGCGAGGCTGGAATTTGAACAGGATCCGCCGCCAGCCCCCATTGCACCGGCGCCAGCCGCTATCGAAACAATAGAGCGCACACCTCTGGCCGAGGCCGCGTCGCCTGCCCCTGCCGGCATGCCGTACACGGAGGCCTATTTCGAGGCCCCCGATCAGGAGCTGCACAGCGTGCCGACCTCGCGCCTGGCCCAGCTGGCACTGCAGGTGGTGGAGCAGGAAGGGCCGGTGCACTTCGACGAGCTGGTCACCCGCATGCGCACGCTCTGGGGCCTGCAACGCGCGGGCAGCCGCATCCGCGAGGCGCTGGAGCAGGCCCGCGATGCCCTGCTGGCCGACCGGACCATCACCGCAGAGAACGGGTTCCTGGACCTGCCCGGCCGCACGGTGCGGGTGCGCAACCGGGCCGCAGCGGCCTCGGCCCATCTGCGCCGCCCCGACTGCCTGCCGCCATCCGAAATCCGCCAGGCCATTGTGCAGGCGCTCAAGGCCAGCCTGGGCGGCCAGCGCGACGAGCTGCCCGCCGCCGTGGCCCGGCTGCTGGGCCTGAACGCCGTGACGGCCCCGGTGCGCGAGCTGGTGCTGGCCCAGCTCGATGCCCTGCATGCCAGCGCCGCCGTGGACTTCAACGGCACGCTGTACCGGCTGCCGGGCTGATTGGGCAGACGGCGCCGATTCGGCCGGCAACCGGCGGAAAACCTCGGAAATTGCGGCAATGCGCGGGCTGCCGCATTGCCGCGCCACTACCATTGGCGCCATGCCCCGTCAGAACACCAGTCCCGCAGAGTTTCCGCCCGCCATTCTTGCGCAGATCGAGCAACTGGCACAGCGCATCGTCCAGCAACGCAAGAGCCGGGGCGAGACCCAGGCGCAGTGGGCCGCCAGGCTGGGCATTTCCCAGCCCACCATGGCGCGCATAGAGCGCGGCGATCCGGCCGTGGCCATGGCCACCTATGTGTCCTGCCTGTGGCAGCTCAATCCCGCGCTGGATCTGACCCGGCTGCTCGCAGCTGCGCCGCCTCCCCAGCAGGCGGCGGGCAGCGATGCGGTGGCCGCCCGCCCGGCCGGCGAATCAAAGAGTTCGAAGGCCCCGCTGGATCTCGGCATCAAGATGGCCGCCACCCCGGAACAGCAGGCACAGATCGAGCGCAATTTCGCCAGCGCCAAGGCCGCACTGGATTTTTTCAAAAGTCCGCTGCTCTGAGCCGGCCTTTCGCAGCGGCTCTTCGCGGCCCGGGGTCCGAGGCCCCCCATTGATCCTGCCACCCGGCCGTCAGCCCTTGTCCCGGGGCTTGAAGAGATGGATGGCTTCGCCGCGCGCGAGCATCTGCACCAACTGGGCGATACGCCTGGCACGCGTCTCGGCTTTCACGGCCGTCTGGATGCGCCACAGCACCGCATAGCGATTGGACGCATTGAGCGCTGCAAAAAAGGCCTTGGCCCGGGGCTCGGCCTCCAGCGCCGCCGTCAGGTCCCCGGGCACCGTGGAGGTGCGCGCGCCGTCGTAGGCCCGGGCCCAGCGCCCGTCGGCCTTGGCGGCGTCGACCTGCGCGAGCCCCGGCGCCTGCATGCGGCCTGCCGCAATGAGCGCCTCGGCCTTGTCGACATTGATCTTCGACCAGATGCTGCGCGCACGCCGCGGCGTGAAGCGCTGCAGAAAGTGCTGCTCGTCCAGGCCTTTCTTCTGGCCGTCGATCCAGCCCCAGCAGAGCGCGATCTCCACCGCCTCGGGATAGCTGACGCTGGGCTCAGCGGCGCCCCGCTTGGCGATCTTGAGCCACAGGCCGCCGGACGTGGCGTGATGCTTCTTCAGCCAGGCCTCGAAAGCCTTGGCGCTCCTGAACAACATCGGGGCGGTGTCGGGTGCGGTGGCGGATTTGGCGGCAGTCATCGCCCCAGTGTGCCGCAAGAGCAGCTGCATGCGATCCACGCACCATGGGCGGCCATGGCGCCTGGCAGGCCGTTGTGCCCTGGATCTGCCTGGCTTTCAGCATCCCGAAATCCGTTGCGGCCATTCGGGCTTTGGCGATGAATGCCTGCAACGCATGGCGCAGCAGCCTGCTCCGATGGCGGCGCCAGCGCGCTGCACCGTATATCCCATGACGATGCCTCTGCACAAGAGAGGCGCCGGAAAGCCGGCGCCCCCGCAACAGGCGAGACGGGCCACCAGGCTGCCCGCGCTCGCCGTATTGGCGCCGGTGTCAGAACGTATGGCGCAAGCCCACTCCAAAGCCTGTCTGGTTGACACCGGGCATCGGAGTCCCTCCCGCCTGGGCGCTGCTGGCGCCGAAAGCCGCGTTGCCGCTGTTCTTCATGTAACCCAGCGAAGCGTATGCCGCTGTGCGCTTGGACAGGTTGTAGGTCCCGCGCAGAACCACCATCTGCCCCTTGTCCGCGTTGTCCTTGTACTTGAGCTGGTTGTACTGGGCATCCAGCGTCCACGGGCCCATCGGGTAGGTGACTCCCAAAAACCACAGGTCGTTGCGTGGCGAGGCGGCGTAGCCATCATTCTTGCGGCGCATGTAGCCACCGCCGATCTTTGCGCCGCCGAGCCTGACGTAGCCGTTGAGCATGGTACGTTTGTCAACCTTGTCGCTGCTGGTCAGACCGGCGAACGCACCCGGGCCGCCACGCAGTTCGTCATGCGCCAGCGCCGCGCCCCAGGAGGCCGCATCGTACTTGAGCATGGCCGACCACTCGCGGCAGGTCTTGGCATCCGTGCTGCTTTCGCCCGCGCAGTTGGTGCCGGCCGGGCTGGGTCCGGCATTGACGGCATCGCGGCCGAAGCTATAGGTTGCGCCCACCGTCAGGCCCGAGAACGTCCCCTTGTAGGAGATGGCATTGTCGGCACGTGCATTGGGGAAGTAGTTGTCCAGGCTGGCCATGCTGTGCAGGCTGGGGCCGATCACATCGGCATCGAGCACGGACCAGAACAGCATGGTGTATTGGCGGCCCAGGCCCAGCGAGCCCCAGGAGCCGTTGAGGCTGATGAAAGACTGCCGGCCAAAGCCGCGGCCGCCCTGGTTGAACGCACCGGTATCGGGGCCGATCCCCATTTCCAGCGTGAAGGCGGCGCTCAATCCGCCGCCCAGATCCTCGCGTCCGCGAAAACCCAGGCGCGAAGGAACGCTGCCCGACAGATTGGGCATGCGCGTGAGGCTGGACTTGCTCGCGCCCACGTTGTTCATGGTTTCAACAGCCGTATCCATGATCCCGTAGATCTGGACAGATGACTGAGCCTGTGCGAGCCCTCCCAGGCCCATCAATGCAATGGTGCTTGCTATTTTTTTAAACAACTTTGTCTCCGTTATGAATTTTTGGATTTCAGGAAGTCTTCATGCGGTGGTATTCGTGGTGACGCACTCCTCTCTTGCGGCTTCATTGGGTACAGGCAGGCGGCAGTGCGCAAAACAGCCGCGCGCCCTGCCGCCCGGTGGCAATAAACCGTTGCCATGCAACGGGACAGCCGCCAGCGGCGAATGCTGCAATCGCCGGCCCCGGAATGTCGGCCGACCGCCGATTGCCGTTCCTGGCCTACCGAAATACCTGCCGGTGGCGGTTCAGGACTCGGCCGTGAAGCCGATTTGCCTGACCAGAGGCCCCCAGCGCTCGTATTCGGCCTTCTGATCGGCCGCCATCTCCTGAGGCGTGCTGCCGTGGGCCACAAGGCCGGTGACGGCCAGGGAGTCGATGACCGACTTGTCCTTCAGCGCTGCGGTAATCGCGGCGTTGGCGCTGGCGACCGTGGCCGCCGTGGCCTTGGCGGGGGCGTAGAACCCAAACCATTCTTCCGCCGTGACATCGGGATAGCCCAGTTCCGTGAACGTTGGGACATCGGGCAGGAACGGAGAGCGCCGTTTCCCTGATGTGGCCAATACGCGAAGGCGGCCGTTTTTCACGTATTGCAGATAGTCCCCGCTCGGGTTCACGGTGGCAGCGACCTGCCCACCCACCAGGTCGGTGATGCTGGGAACCACGCCGCGATAGGGCACGTGCTTGAGCTCCACATTGGCCCGCAAGCCCAGCAGCGCGCCGAGCAGGTGCGGCAGCGACCCCGAACCGGGGGAGCCATAGCTGGCCTTGCCGGGATTGGCTTTGGCCCATGCCAGGAAATCCTTCAGGGTCCTGACTTCCGGCGGCACCATGGGTCCCACTGCCAGGCCGTGGATCATGATGGCGCCGATAGACACCGGGACCGCGTCCTCGGGCTTGTAGGTGAGCTTGGGATAGATGTGCGGGTAGACCGAGAACGCCGAGACGGGGGCGAGCGCCAGCACGGAGCCGTCGGGGGCAGAGTTTTTCAGCGTCTCCACCGCAATGCGCCCGCCTGCGCCGGGCTTGTTTTCGACGTAGCCAGGATTCTTGGTATAGGACGTGCCTCCCAGCTTTTCCGCGACCCGGCGCGCAACGCTATCTCCGGCGCTGCCGGCCGGAAAACCATAGAGGACTTTGACTTGCTCCAGTGTCTGGGCCAGGACCATTGAAGGGGCTAGCCATCCAGCAACGGCAGCGCAGCCTGATGCGTGAATGAAATTGCGGCGATGCATGTACACGATGTCTCCTTTTGTTGTGCTTGAAACCTGTGGGCGGACCGTATGTGGAAGGCTGCCGCGCCGCAGTGCGCGAAGAGGCAGCTCCCGTCTCATGTCGTGGAGTGATGGATGTTTTTTTCAGGCGCAGCACCTCCCTGCCGTGCCATCGGGCACAGTTAAAGCGTGTGTCGGAAAACCTATGGAGAAGATCTCTGCCGGAAGCTATCGCGGCATTCGACCTGACGCGCCCTGGTTCGGGCCGGGCGAAAACTTTTGCCGGTCAGGAAATGGCCGGAACCGGATGTCTGTACTTGTCATGAGCTGCTTTCTTCTGGCACGTTTTTCGTTATTTCTCATAATCAACCTAGCAGTGGATTTTGGTTATTTTTCATAACCAACTCAAGAAAGAAAGCCGTACTTTTTCTTGGTGCTTTCCCTTGAGGTGAAACGCTAGCTCGTGAGCGGGAAACCCGCCTGTTGCCCAGCATGCTCATGCCCGGCAGCTTCCGGATCGGGCAGCAAAGAACGCAGCCCAGGGGAGGCGGCCAGACCATTGCCGCCTGAGAGAGCAGCCATGGGCGGGCGCCCCAGCCGGGGCGGTACGCACACTTGCCTGCCCGTGCCGGGACTCATCAATGACGAGGTGGAGGGCTGCGTGGCGGAGGAAAAGGTTCTGGCTATGCGGTCAGCGCCCCGGCAGATCTGGCGCAGGCCGCCCACGGCATCCAGAGCGGCGCACAGCAAGGCAGGAATGACGGGCCGCAGCAGGCCGACGATCCGGACCGGCTGCTGCCGGTCCAGGAACATCATCCTCCAGGCCGGGCCGAGGTTCCGCTGGCGTTCGCCCGTACAGCGCCGAACGTAGCGCGATAGTCCCGAGGGGACAAGCCCAGTTTGGCGCGAAAGTGATGTCTCAGTACCTGGACACTGCCGAATCCCGCACGCGCCGCGATGTCCTCGACCGGCATTGCGCTGCTCTCAAGCAGGCGCCGGGCCTCCGCCACGCGTTCGGCGATCAGCCATTGCCCCGGCGGAACGCCTGTCGCCGCGATGAAACGGCGCAGAAAGGTTCTGGGGCTCATCAGCACGCTCTGCGCCATGCGATCGACCGTCCAGTCGCCTTGAAGATCCGCCCGCATCTGCTCCAGCACGTCCGATAGCCGGTTGAGTCGATCCGGCTGCACGGGGCGCTCGATGAACTGGGCCTGGCCGCCGCTGCGATGGGGTGGCATCACCAGACGCCGGGCAACGCTGTTGGCGGCTTCCACGCCGAAATCGCTGCGTACGAGATGCAGCATCAGGTCTATGCCGGCGGCACTTCCCGCCGAAGTCAGGATACGGTCCTCCTCGACATAGAGCACGCTGGCATCGACCTCGATCGCGGGGTGCCGCTGGCTCAGCGTCTCGGCGTAGCGCCAGTGCGTGGCAGCCCGCCGTCCGTCCAGCAAACCCGTGGCAGCCAGCACGAAGGCCCCGGAGCAGATCGACGCCAGGCGGGCGCCGCGCTCCCACGCCAGACGCAGGCGTAGCGCCAGCTCCCCGGGCACGGGTACATGCGCGCCTTTCCACCCGGCCACCACAATCAGGTCGGCCCGCTCCAGCAAATCGGCCTGGCCGTCGGCAATGACCCGCAGGCCTCCATGGGCGCGCAGCAGGCCGGGCTCGACCGCGGCGCTGGCGAAGCGGTACCAGCCCGGCCCCATCTCCGGCCGGGCCAATCCGAAGATTTCGGCCACGATGGAGAACTCGAAAGTGCACAGACCGTCGTAGACCGGGGCCACAACCAGCGGGCCGCAGGTGGCTTCGGCGATTGGCGTAATCTTGTCGATAGATGTCATATGCGCCAATTGTGACCCGGCCGCTCCCCCGGCAAGATCAGCTTCGTTGCCACAAACACATTCTTTTTGCCATGCATTCCTCCCGCACCCACGTGACCGCAATTCCTGCCGCCCGGCCTTCCGCCGCTGAATCCCATTTCGCGGCCGGCTTCAGTTTCGAGACCGATTGCTGGGATGTGCATGACGGACTCCGCAAGGGCCCGGATTTCGTGCTCATCGACGTACGCTCCCCGCAGCTGTTCGCCCAGGGCCATGTGCCCGGAGCCATCAATCTGCCTCACGGCAAGATCGTGGAAAGCAAGCTGGCGGCCTGGCCGAAGGAGACGCTTTTCGTCACCTACTGCGCCGGCCCTCACTGCAACGGTGCGGCACGCGGGGCGTTGCGCCTGGCGAGATTGGGCAGGCCCGTGAAGATCATGGCCGGCGGTGTCACCGGCTGGCTCGATGAAGGTTTCGAACTGAACAGCACAACGTCCGCTGGGCCTTGCGCCTGACGCTATGGCACTCCTTGTCGACGCTGGAATGCCGGCATCCCGGCAAGGGTGCGGACCGATCGCCCAAGGCCGTGGTGTGGCGGAACGATGCGCAGGCAACGGGCTCGCTGTTCCAGATGCCTCGGCCCGTTGGGCGCGCGCCCCAGAACTGGCATGGACCCGAGAGGCTATCGGCGGCAGGCGCCGAACATCAGAAGCCTTTCACGACAGATTCGGCTTCGCCCCCGCAGACAGCGGCCCTTCGCCATCGTTCGCGGACAGGCGAGCCTGGGCCTCCCTAGGGAGGCGAACAAACGTCAGGAAGCAAACTCCGAACCGTGTTCCAGATCGCCTGACTGCGGGCAGCAAGCAGGCCCTTCATCTGCTGCCCTGGCTGGTAGGGAGTTCCATCAAGACGTGCAACCACGCCTCCCGCCTCGCTGATGAACAACGCACCGGGCGCATGGTCCCACGGCAGTGCCCGCCAGTAAAGCGCAAACTCATGGTCTTCGAGCACCATGCCGGGATAGTCGTCCCCTGCACAGTTGCTACCAGGCTGCAGCACAAAATTCCCCGCTGCGCTTTCGAGCGCTGCTTTGACGGCTTCGGGCAAAAAGCGCTTTCGGACAATGCCCTGCCCTTTCGGTATGGCATGGGTGTCGATGGCGACGCGCCGGGAATCGACCCAGGCGCCTGCCCCCTTGACCGCGCGGCACATCACATCCGTCAAAGGATTGAGCATCCAGCTCGCCAGCGTTTCGCCCTCCTTGAGCAGCGCCACCATGACAGAGACAGGTCCCATGCCGTCGACCAGATTCCGCGTTCCATCCACCGGATCAAGCAGCCACACAATGCCCTCGCCGAGGCCGTCCAACAGTTGCGGCTTGGTTGCGCACTGCTCTTCGCCTATCACCGTCGATCCGGGAACCAGCCGGCACAGCCCGAAAGTGAGTTCCTCCTCGACCTCTCGATCGACCGCAGTCACCCATTCGCCTGGCGCCTTCAGCTGAATGTCTTCATCCCTCAATTGCTGCCATCTTGGCACGATCAGCTCTTTTGCCTTTTGGCGTAGCAGACAGCTGACTTCTTCCAGCGGAAAGTGGGTCATATCGGAATGGGGACAGAGGTGAATATTCATTGGGGAGGCCAGCCGAAGGCGCAGGCCTTTGGGCGCGCCGTTCAGGCTTTTTCCGACCGCACTTCGCAGCGTACGACGCCCTAGGCGCCGCGGCGGACCGCTGGCCGCCGCAGGGCGATGCGGGAGGCATTGTTCCGGAGATGCAGATGAACGGCGCAGCTCAATCCCCGAAGCGCTCGCGGTAGGCCACGGGCGTGATGCCCAGCTTTTTCACGAACAGATGGCGCAGCGCCTGCTCCGAGCCCAGGCCCACGTGCGCAGCCACGGTCTTGAGCGGCCAGTGGCCGCGGCTTTCCAGCAGTTGCTTGGCGGCTTCGAGCCGCGCGTGCTCCACGAAGGCCGAAGGGCTCTGCCCCGTCTCCTGCTGGAAGACGCGGCGAAAGTGCCGCTCGCTCATGGCCGCCTGCTCGGCCATCCGGGCCAGCGTCACCGGCTCGGCCAGGTGCGCCAGCACCCACTGCTGCACGGCCTGCACGCCGCTGTGCCGCGTGGCCTGTGCCGCCAGCGGCACGCTGAACTGGGACTGGCCGCCGGGCCGCTTGAGGTACATGACCAGGTCGCGCGCCACCTCCAGCGCCAGCGCGTGGCCGAAGTCCTGCTCCACCACGGCCAGCGCCAGGTCGATGCCGGCCGTCACGCCGGCCGAGGTCCACAGCTGCCGTGTGCCAGCATCGTCCACGACTTCGTCATGCACATAGATGGCGTCGGCATCCACCTGCACGCGCGGGTAGCGCTGGGCCAGCGCACCGGCCACGCTCCAGTGCGTGGCGGCGCGGCGGCCGTCGAGCAGGCCGGCCTCGGCCAGGAAGAAGCTGCCCGAGCACAGCGCGATCAGCCGCGCCACCGAGGGCGCCACGGCCTGCAGCCACTGCACCAGCTCCTGCGAGGCGCCCAGCACCTGCTCGATATGGCGCGAGCCGACCACGATCACCGTGCAGCCCGTGCCCTGTTCGCGCAGCCCGGCCAGCGACTGCGTGGCCTCCAATGCCATCAGCGTGTCCGATTTCACCAGGCCCTTGCGCGCGGCCGTGATGCGCACCTCGTAGCCGTCGCTCTGCCCGCGTGCGCGCAGGTGCACATTGGCGTAGTCGAATACCGACATGGGCCCTATGGCCTCCAGCGACTTGAAGCCGGGGTAGACGACCAGATCGATGCGGTGGGGGTGGGCGTGGCGGTGTTCCATCGGGCAGGCAGGCGGGAAAGGCAGGCGATTGCGCCGACTATACGTGCCGCCACGGCATGCAGCGCTCACAATAAGCCTCCATGCACATCCATGCCCGCGGCCTGCTTTATTTCGACGCCATCCGCCGCAACGGCTCGATACGCGGCGCGGCGCGCCAGCTGTTCATCGATGCCTCGGCCGTCAACCGCCAGCTGATACAGCTGGAGCAGGAGCTGGGCTTGCCCCTGTTCGAGCGCCTGGGCAGCGGCCTGCAGCTCACGCCGGCCGGCGAGCTGTTCGCCCGCCACGCCACCCATGTGCTGCAGGATGCCGAATGGCTGGAGAACGAGCTGGACATGCTGCGCGGCCTGCAGCGCGGCAAGGTGCATGTGGTGGGCGTGGAGAGCCTGCACGGCGCGCTGCTGCCCGAGGTGATCGGCACCATGCTGGAGCGCCACCCGGGCATCTCGCTGCAGGTCAGCTCCGCCAGTTCGGGCCACATCGCCGACTACGTGGCCAGCGGCCGCGCGGACGTGGGCATGGCATTCGACATGCCGCAGCACGAAGACGTGGCGCATGCGGCCAGCGGGCGCTTTCGCCTGGGCGCGCTGGTCGCCGCCGGGCATCCGCTGGCCCGCAGGCGCAGCGTGACGCTGGCGCAATGCACGCCCTGGCCCTTCATCCTCGGCACCGAGGACCTGGCCTCGTATGCCCTCATCCAGGGCGAGCTGGGCGCCCTGCCGGCGCCGCCCCGGGCCGTGGTGCGCGCCACCTCGGTCGAGCTGATGAAGCGGCTCGCCGCTGCGGGCCACGGCATCGCCTTCCAGACCCGGCTGGGGCTGGAAGCCACGGCATCGGCCGCCACACCTGCCGCTAGGTTCGTGCCGCTGGAATCCGCGCAAGGCGTTCCCATCCTGGGCACGCTGGGCATCCACGTGCGCAGCGGGCGCAGCCTGCCGCCGGCCACGGCGGCCTTCGTCGAATGCGCAAGCCAGGTCATCCAGCGCCTGGCCGCGCAGGAAACGCGGCCAAAGCGGCGGTAGTTCCGTCGTGCCAAGCCGCTGCATTTTCGGCCACGGGACTGTGCAAATTCAGCCATTTCCAACAACGGCACCGGGTCCTAGCATGGGCCCATGCCATCCTCTAAATCACCCATCCCCACGACCGGCACCCTGGTGCTGGAGCTGGCTTCGGCCGAGGCGCTGACGCCTGAAGTGCGCCGCCTGCGCCTGCGCAGCCCGGACGGCCGGCAACTTCCCGCTTTTTCTGCCGGCGCCCATATCCGCGTGCACACGCCGGGCGCCGGCGGCGAGCCCACGCGCTGCTATTCGCTGGTCAACAGCGATAGCGACGGCCGGACCTACGAGATTGCCGTCAAGCTGGAAGCCACCGGCCGCGGCGGCTCGCGCTTCATGCACCAGCTGGCGGCGGGCGACCGCCTTGCGGCCGATCCGCCGAAGAACGACTTCGCGCTGCACGCCGAGCCGCATGAGGCCTTGCTGATCGCCGGCGGCATAGGCATCACGCCCATTCTGTCCATGGCCCGGCAGTTGCAGGCGGCGGGCAGGCCCTATGCCCTGCACTACGGCGCCCGCAGCGAAGAGCTCATGCCCTATCGCACCGAGATCGAAGCCGTGGCCGGCGCCCAGGCCCATCTGTATTTCGACGGCGGCGATCCCTCGCGCGGCATGCAGCTGGCCAGCATGCTCGGCGCACCGCAGGCCTCGCGCCATGTCTATGTCTGCGGCCCGCGCGCCCTGATCGACGCTACGCTGGACCAGGCCCAGCGGCTGGGCTGGCCGCGCAGCCACATCCACTTCGAGCTTTTCGCGGCGCCCGCCGCCACCGCGGCGGACCGCGGCGTCACCCTGCACCTGGCGCGCAGCGGCCGCCAGCTCGAGGTGCCTGCCGGCACCTCCATCCTCGACGCCCTGATCGCCGCAGGCTGCGATCCCCTGTTCGACTGCCGGCGCGGTGAATGCGGCGTGTGCGCGGTACGCATGCTGGACGGCGAGATCGAGCACCGCGACTACGCGCTGTCCGACGAGGAGCATGCCGAAGGCATGGTCTGCCTCTGCGTTTCGCGCGCCCGCAGCCCGAGCATCACGCTAGACCTTTGAGCCCCACCCACAAAAATCGGAAGGAGACACCCATGAGCAGCTTTGTCAGGAACGCGTGGTACGTGGCCGCGTGGAGCCGCGAGATCGGCCGCCAGCTGACCGCCCGCACCATCCTCGGAGAGAACCTCGTGTTCTGGCGCCGCGAGGACGGCACGCCCGCCGTGCTCGTCGACCGCTGCCCGCACAAGCTGGCGCCGCTGTCCCTGGGCACGCTGGTAGGCGACGACCTGCAGTGCGGCTACCACGGCATGACCTTCAACGGCAGCGGCCAGTGCGTGCGCATCCCCGGCCAGGCGGCCATTCCGCCGTCGGCCTGCGCGCGCGCCTTTCCGCTGGCCGAGCGCTATGGGGCGGTCTGGATCTGGATGGGCGACCCGGCCCTGGCCGATGCCGCGCGCATCGTCGAAGTGCGCCGCCATGGCGAGCCCGGCTGGGCGCTGGTGGACGGGCAGTACCTGCACTTTGCCTGCAACTACCTCAACATCACCGACAACCTGGTCGATCCGGCGCACACCACCTATGTGCATAGGAACACCATAGGCAACGCGGCGGCCGAGGATGTGGGCGTGAAGGTCGAGCAAGGCGACAACCACGTGCTGGCCTACCGCTGGGTCAACGACTCCGAGCCCGTGCCGCTGGTCCAGGCCATGGGCAGCTTCGCGGGGCCGGTGGACCGCTGGCAGTACTACCACCTGCACCTGCCCTCGGTGTCCTGCGTGGATTTCGGCAGCATCGCCGCGGGCCGCGAGCACAGCGAGCACGAGATGGACGCGGGCCTGCGCTCGTTCTCGTACAACTTCCTCACGCCCGAGACCGAGACCACCACCCACTACTTCTGGCTGCACCTGCGCAACTACCACGTGGACAGCGCCGAGGCCGGCGCCCGGGTGGCGCGGCTGATGACCGACACCTTCCTCGAGGACGCCGCCCTCCTCGCGCGGGTGCAGCGCGAGCAGGAGCGCACCGGCGTGCGCGAGTTCGTGCGCCTGGGCATAGACAACGCACCCGCGCGCATCCGCCGGCTGATCGCGCGCCAGCAAGCGCAAGAGGCCGAGCAGGCCGCCGCCTGACTCCCCAACCAACCACCAACCACACACAAGGCCATCCATGCAAGATTTTTCCCTGGGCTGCAACGGCCGCGGCATACGCCACTGCGAGGCGCTGCCGCTCGAAGACCAATTCAGGATGCTGCGCGACAGCCAGGTCTTCGACCATTTCGACCGCATGCCCCAGCCGGGCGAGGAGCGCGAATACATAAGGCTGGCCAACAAGTACGGCATGCCGCTGCGCACCGGCCTGTGGTCGTACACCGCGGGGCGCGACGAAGCCGCGCTCGAGCAGAACCTGCGCGTGTGCAAGGAGGCCGGCGCCGAGTTCCACAACATCATGCTCTATACGCGCCACGCCGCCGGCCACGTGGTCACCGACGACGACATCGTGGCCTTCTCCCTGCACGCCTGGGAACTGGGCCAGCGCATAGGCATGGAGATCGGCATGGAGAACCACATCTATATGTGGAGCGAAGACCCGCGCCGCATCACGCCGATTGCACAGCGCGTGCGCGCGCAAGGCCTGCCGTTCCAGTTCGTGCTCGACCACAGCCATGTGCTGCTCAAGCTGGACAACCCCGAGGAGCAGGATGTGGTCGGCATGCGCGCGCAGGTCGAATCGGGCGAGGTCGTCATCGACCCCTACGAAAGCGGCAACCTCATCGACGACTGGATCGCCCAGAACATGGTGCACTGGCTGCAGATCCGCCCGGTCTCGCCCAACGGCCCGCGCAACGTCTGGCAGCTCACCGACAACGGCCACTACGGCCGCGCCTGCCAGTACCCGTTCACGCGCCCGCCCCCGGGCCAGTGGCACGCCCCCTGGACGGCCTGGCGCGTCGAGCCCTGCAAGGAGATCGTGCGGCGCGCGCTGCATCACCACTACCGCACGCCGGGCAGCCCGCTGCGCTACATCACCACCGACATGATCGACATGCCCGACTACGGCGGCGGCACCCGGTATTCGCTGTTCGAGCAGAACGTGGCCATTGCCCGGTGGTTCAGGGAAACTGCCGCGCAGATCCGTGCGCAGCACCAGCCCCCGACCGGCGACATGGCCAGGGGCTGAAGCACAGGCCATGGCCGAAGCACTCAATTACATCGATATTCGGCCAAAGCCCCTCGGGCAGCGGCCAAACCGCCCCTTTTCACCGCCCGCCTGGCCTACATTCATGGTTTCGCAAAGCGAAGGCCAGGCCTCGCCCCCTCTTCCAGAAATCCAGAAAGACCCACATGAAATCACGCGCCGCCGTGGCCTTCAAGGCCGGAGAACCCCTGCAGATCGTCGAGATCGACGTGGCACCGCCCCAAAAGGGCGAAGTGCTGGTCAAGATCACCCACACCGGCGTGTGCCATACCGACGCCTTCACCCTGAGCGGCGATGACCCCGAGGGCATCTTCCCCGCCGTGCTGGGCCATGAAGGCGCGGGCATCGTGGTCGAGGTCGGCGAAGGCGTGACCAGCGTCAAGCCCGGCGACCACGTGATCCCGCTGTACACCGCCGAATGCGGCGAATGCCTGTTCTGCAAGAGCGGCAAGACCAACTTGTGCGTGGCCGTGCGTGCCACCCAGGGCAAGGGCGTGATGCCCGACGGCACCACGCGCTTCTCGTACAACGGCCAGCCCGTCTACCACTACATGGGTTGCTCCACCTTCAGCGAGTACACCGTGGTGGCCGAGGTCTCGCTAGCCAAGATCAGCCCCGACGCCAACCCCGAGCAGGTCTGCCTGCTGGGCTGCGGCGTGACCACGGGCCTGGGCGCCGTCAAGAACACCGCCAAGGTGCAGGAAGGCGACACGGTTGCCGTGTTCGGCCTGGGCGGCATTGGTCTCGCCGTGATCCAGGGCGCCAAGCTGGCCAAGGCCGGCCGCATCATCGCCATCGACACCAACCCCGGCAAGTTCGACCTGGCCCGCACCTTCGGCGCCACCGACTGCGTGAACCCCAAGGATTTCGACAAGCCGATCCAGCAGGTCATCGTCGAGATGACGGACTGGGGTGTAGACCACAGCTTCGAGTGCATAGGCAATGTCAACGTCATGCGCGCTGCGCTGGAATGCGCGCACCGCGGCTGGGGCCAGAGCGTGATCATCGGCGTGGCCGGCGCGGGCCAGGAGATCAGCACCCGCCCATTCCAGTTGGTGACCGGCCGCAAGTGGCTGGGCACGGCCTTCGGCGGCGTCAAGGGCCGCAGCGAACTGCCCGGCATGGTGGAAGACGCCATGGCCGGCCGCATCCAGCTCGCACCCTTCGTGACCCACACCATGGGCCTGAAGGACATCAACGAGGCCTTTGACCTGATGCACGAAGGCAAGTCCATCCGCAGCGTGGTGAACTACGCCCAAGCGTGATTCTTCGGCATCCGAAGCTATCAACAAGAGAGCTGATGGCGCCGGACAGGCGCCATTTTCATTAAGAAACAATTTGCAAGCGCTTGCTCGGAAAGCGCTTGCAGCTTCCGATTTTGGAGCATCCATGACCGACCAGCCCACCCTGGAACTCAAGAACGCCCACGCCTGCTTTGGCGGCGCGCAGCGCTACTACGAGCACTTCTCCAGCGAGATCGGCCTGCCCATGAAGTTCTCGGTCTACCTGCCGCCGAAGGCCGTGGCAGGCGAAAAGGTGCCTGCCCTGCTGTACCTGGCAGGCCTGACCTGCACCGAGGAAACCTTCATGGTCAAGGCCGGCGCCCAGCGCCTGGCAGCCGAGCTGGGCATCGCCCTCCTCTGCCCCGACACCAGCCCGCGCGGTGCCAAACTGCCCGGCGAGGCGGACGCCTGGGACTTCGGCGTGGGCGCGGGCTTTTACCTCGACGCCACGGCCAAACCCTGGGCGCTGCACTGGCGCATGGAAAGCTACATCCTGAATGACCTGCTGCCGCTGGTCCGCGCCCGGCTGCCCGTGGACATGGAGCGCCTGGGCATCTTCGGCCACAGCATGGGCGGCCACGGCGCGCTCACGCTGGCGCTGCGCCATCCGGGCCAGTTCAAGAGCCTCTCGGCCTTTGCGCCCATCGCCAACCCCGTCAACTGCCCCTGGGGCCGGAAGGCCTTCGCCGGCTACCTGGGCGAGGACAAGGCCGCCTGGGCCGGCCACGACGCCAGTGAATTGATGGCGGCACAAAAGCAGGCACCGTATCCCGCCGGCATCCTCGTCGACCAGGGCCTGGCCGACAAGTTCCTGATCGAAAAGCAGCTATTGCCCGAAGCCTTCGAGGCCGCCTGCCAAAAGGCCGGCCAGCCCCTCACGCTGCGCCGCCACGCGGGCTACGACCACGGCTACTACTTCATCCAGAGCTTTGTCGACGACCATCTGCGCTGGCATGCGCAGCAGCTGCAGGGCTGAGGCAAAGGCCAGCCCGGCTCAGATGCCCGCCTCCCTGAAGAGGCGGCGCAGCACCTGCATGGGCAGGAACTTCACCCGGCGCCGCTTCAGCTCGCGCCTGAACAGGCGCTCCCTCTCTATAAAGTTGATTTTTGGCTTCATCTCGCTATCGGTGAAATTACAGGCCTGGACAATCTATCAGCGAAGAGCGGCACGGCTGTAACACCCTGTCAGCCGGGCTGGCGTTTTGCTGACGGCTTCCGAACCGGGATGCCGCGGTCCGGCCGGCATTGCCGCCCCGGATAAAAAGACGCCAGGTTCAGGTGCGCCGGTCTGCAGGCGCCTTGATCCACGAGAAACACCCGGCCGCCACCGCGCTGTTGCCCACCAGCAGCGCGCCCTGGCGGTACAGCTGCCAGGCGATGACCGGATCGGCCATGTCCACGATCCACAGGCTTCCCGAGCGGTCCGCCCACAGTACCCGGGCATCCACCCGGGACAGGGCGTCGAACGCCCGGCCGCTGCCGACGCCCGGGGCAAACAGCACCGCCACCTGTGTCGAACCGCCTGCGGCCGGCAAGGCGGCCAACAGGCCGGCCAGCAACGCCGCAAGGGACAGCACGGCCGCCGCGGCCGCACCACCGCCTCCCTCTCCACCACCGCCTCCCTCTCCACCGCGGCCGCCATGGTTTCGCGCCATGCGCCAGCCGATGGCCAAAGGCAGCAGGCCGAACACGGCAAACCAGGCCAGGTCCCAGACCAAAGGGGTGGGCGAATCGACCTTGATCCGATGAATGCCCAGTAGCCAGTGCGACAAAAGGCCGTCCGCAATATGCCAGGAGCCAAAGCCCATGCAGGCGCACCCCCAAAGGGCAGGGCCGGCACCCGGCTGCAGCGCGGCCTTGCGCGCCCTCCAGAGCTGGACCAGCGCCAGCGCCGCAATCAGGTACATCAGGGCATGGAAAAGGCCGTCGGCCAGTATCTGCAGCCGCATGTCGTCCACGCCCTCCACATTGGAAAGCAGGTGGTGCCACTGGAGGATCTGGTGCAGCAAAATGCCGTCGAAGAACCCGCCCAGCGCAAACCCGAGGAAAAATCCCGCGCGCCTGAGCCGTGCCGTCGAAGAATCTGCCATTGCCCGCCTCATGAAGCCATGCGTTTGCCAGGCGGCGCGCAAACAGGCCATGGCGCCGTTTCCCGAAGGCATGGCACCGCCATGCTTCCGCGCTCCCTGACCTGCTGCCGTTGCCTGCAACGCGCCCCGGACGTCAGCGCGCTGCCTCGGGCGATACGCGCATCAGCTCCGTACCGCTGGCCCAGGAATAGGTCTCGGACACCGCCTGGGACGGCGAACCGTCGGCATTGACGGCCTTTCTGTAGTCGAACGAGGTCTTGCCTTCGTCGATGGTGAATTCCGTGCCGTTTTTCCGCAATTCGGTTTCTTCCTCGATGACCTTGCGCACGAAGTCCCGGTGGCTTTCGAACTGGATGAATTCAGGCAGCGATCCGTTGCCCAATACTTCCGCGGGGTCTCGGCGCTCGATTTCCTTGAACAGGTTCAGGGCGATCTGGAAATGCCCGAGTTCGTAATCGAGAAAACGCTCCCAGATCGCGCGCACGCGGGGGTTGCCTTCCTGGCTGGCGCAGCCGGCATAGTTCCAGACCTCGCAGGCTTCGCTGATGAGCAGCTTTTCCAGCGGCGATTCGCCGGGATTGATCATCGAGCCATAGTGCGTGATGTGCTGCGACTCCACCGACGCAATCTCGGCATAGAGCTGGCGCGCCAGCGGGTCCGCGAAGATCGGCCCGATGTTCATGTAGTAGTCATGGGTCTGGTATTCGCCGCCCGTGAGCGTCAGCGCATGCAGCTTGGTGGCCAGCGCCGCATCCGCTGCGTAGGGCCGCAGCAGGTCATGTTCGGGCGCACGGTGGTGGAACCAGGTCTCGCGCGCGGGCACGATGTCCGTATAGCCTTGCGTGATGTTGTTGGCGTCCTTGCCTTCCAGGCGGTCCAGCAGCGCGCTGTAGCGGTAGAGGTGGTCGAAGTCCTCCAGCAGGGCATAACGGTAGCCTTGCGCCAGATAGGGATCGGGTTCCAGCTTGGCCACCGATGCGGTCACCTCGATGGCGGTCTGCTCATAGCCGATGGTGGTCTCTATGGGCGAATGGTCCGCGCCCAGCAGCCAGTTGATGGTGGTGGCCTGATGCTGCTCGACCCGCATGAGCTGGGCCAGAGGCTCGCGCAGCCTGGCATTGCAGCGCAGCGCCACCTGCTTGGTGCGCAGCGAGTCCAGCTCCAGGCCGTTCATCAGAATGACCCTGACCCGCGTGAAGGCGTCGTCGTCCAGCTTGCTGATGGGCTTGCCCACCATGTCTTTCCAGCTCATGCGCTGGCGTTCCAGGGGCAGGCCCTTGTCATGAAAGAGATTGATGCTCATATTCTTCTCCCGTTGATGCAGGGGCCGCTCAAACGCCGTCCGCCATGGTGACCAGAGCGCAATGCCAGGCGCGGACGATCCGCAGGTGCTCTGCCTCTTCGCCCAGCGCAAGGCGAAAGCGCTCGGCAAGCTCTTTTTTGCCCGACTGCTCGGCCAGCTGGATCAGCAGCTCCCAGCCCGCGTTGTCGGTGAGTTCCGCCGTCAGCATGGCATTGAGGGCCTGCGCGAGCGTAGTGCGCGCATCGCTGACCACCTGGGCCAGCCCGAATGCCGCGACTGCCGTCGCATCTGCACAGGGTGTCTGGGCGCTGGGATCGGCCCCCATCTCCTTGGCGGCCTCGCACAGCATCTGGAAGTGGGCCAGCTCCTCGCTGCGGATGCGCTGCATCGTGGACAGCGCTGTTTCATCGGCATCGATGCCGGCGCTCTCCTCCTTCATCGACTGCAGGCATTCGGCCGCATTGGGAAGAAGAATGCCCTTTTCCACCATGGCCAGATACTTGACCATCAGTGCGTCGTAAAGCCGCACCCCGCCGCGCTCGAAGGCAATGCGCTCGCCCATCTTGTCGACGAAGGTTTCGGGGTCGTTGCCCTTGCGCTTTTCCAGGCCCGGCTTCGGCAGCCCCCTGGCGTCCCTGGGCGCCAGAATGCTGCCCAGGGGGTCTGCTTCGATCGCGCAGGTTTCCCGCAGCTGGTCGGCCAGCGCCGTATCGATGATGGAAGGTGGACTGAGTTGCTGCACCGCCTCTTCCATGGCCTTTGTTCCCACCAGGCAGGCTTGCTCGCCCGTCCGGTTTTCCGCAGTCGTGGTTTGCATAAATGCTCCTTTTTATGCGTTCACCGAAAGAATTCGACAAGACGGGCGCAACGCGGCAACCTGCGTTCCTTGCGCAGCTGCAGGGATATTTCCGGTCGATGGTTTTCATGGAGCAGCGGCGAAAAAAGTGCTGTATTTTTTTCCGCTGAAAGCACCGCGATTTCCGGCATGGAGGTCGGCCGGCCTGGAACGCTGATTGCTCATGCCATGTGTCGACACTGTTGTCGGCTTATCTTTCTCGGAGTTCACCATGACACAGCAAAATCGCAATGATGCTAGCCAGAAGAAGCAAGACAGCACTGCACAGGAAAAACAGCAGAATGCCGGCTCGCAGAAGCAGGAAAGCGGGCAGCAGCGTCAACAGGAGCAATCCTCCAACCGCGGCCAGAACAGCAACCGCAATGAAGGCAACCGCCAGGAGCGGTAATTGAATGCCCACGGCTTGGGCTCTCTCAAGCCGTGGGCATCGGATGCCGCCGGCTATGCCGGCGGCCCTGTTTTCCCTTCGCGCGAAATCCAAAGACTGCAACGGATAGGCGCTCTTCGACAAATATCTTGTGCAGGCGCTGGCAAAACGGGATGCGGCATTGCGCATGGAAACCCGATCGCTGTCACAGCACATTGACCGGCCATCCACGACCGCCTGAGCAACCGCCATGAGGCGGTTTTTTGCATGCCTGCAACCCGGTTGCTCCGGCCATGCAGCTGCGCGGCTGCGGCATCGATGTCCGCGACATGGCTTCGGAGCGCTGCTTTCTACAATGCCCTGCATCGATTGCAGTCCAAGGAGAACGCATGCACACCCCCAAAGTAGCCATCGTGACCGGGGCCGGCTCGGGCATCGGCAAGGCCGTGGCACTGGCATTGGCGCAGGACGGCTGGTGCGTGGCGCTGGCCGGCCGCCGCAGCCAGTTGCTTGACGAGGTGCGGGATATCGCAGAGCAGCGCTGGAGCGCGGGGCCACGCCTGTTGCCCATCCCCACCGACGTGACCGACCCTGCTGCCGTGCAGCAGCTGTTTGCCCGGACGGTGAAGCATTTCGGCCGGCTGGATTTGCTGTTCAACAATGCCGGGCGCGGCAATCCGCCTGGGTCCTTCCTGGACTGGTCGCCGTCGGACTGGCAGGACGTGGTCAACACCAATCTCAATGGCATGTTCTATTGCCTGCAGCAAGCCTTTCGCGCGATGCGCGACCAGACGCCCCAGGGCGGCCGCATCATCAACAACGGCAGCATCTCGGCCCATGCGCCGCGTCCCAATTCCGCAGCCTATACCGCCACCAAGCATGCGGTGATGGGACTGACCAAGACCGCCGCCCTGGACGGACGCGCCTGGAACATCGCCGTGGGCCAGATCGACATCGGCAACGCCTCCACCGAACTGGCCGACCGCATGGCCAAAGGCGTGCCCCAGGCCAATGGAACGATTGCGGCAGAGCCCCTGATCGATACCGGCATCGTGGCGCAATCCGTGCTCCACATGGCCAATCTGCCGCTGGAGGCCAATGTGCTGTTCCATACGGTGATGGCGACCAAGATGCCTTTCGTGGGCCGGGGATAGACCCACGCTCAGCCGCCACCGGGCGGCACGCGGAAACTGGCGGTGATGCGCTGCTCGGCCCGTTCAAGGGCATCTCCCGCCCGCTCCAGCCAGCGCAGCAGCCAGCCTTTTTTCTTCGATGCGGCGGCCACAAGGCCTTTGTGCTGCTGCACTTGCGCGGAGCTAGGGGGTTCGATGGAATGGAGTGGATGGGACATTGCACGGCGATGCTCGTGCCTGGCCAGACATCTGTAAAGTTGAATTAACTGACCATCAAATTCATAAATCCTGATGCGCAACCTGAACCTCGACCAGCTGCAGACGCTGATCGCCATTGCGGACCTCGGCACTTTTGCCGCGGCCGCGCAGGCGCTGCACCTGGCGCCGCCCACCGTCAGCCTGCATATCAAGGAGCTGGAGTCGCGCCTGCACGCCGAGCTGGTGGTGCGCGGCCGGCGCCAGGCCGAGCTGACGCCGGCCGGCGAAGCCCTGGTGCAGGAAGGCCGCAAGCTGCTGGCGGCCAGCGACGATCTGATCGAGCGGGTGCGCCGCTGCGCCAGCGGACTCGAGGGCCGGGTCCGCGTGGGCGTTTCGGCCGGTGTCAGCACCCGGCTGCTGCCCCTGATGCTGGAGACGCTGAGCCGGCAAAGCCCAGGGGTCGAGGTCAAGCTCGAAGCCGTGGGCTCGGCCGATGCCATGCTGCGCCTGAAGGCCGGCACGCTGGATATGGCCATCGTCGCCAGCCCGCAACCCGCCGTCGCCGAAATCCGCCTCACGCCCTGGCGCAACGACCCCATGGTGGCACTGCTGCCTTCATCGTGGCAAGCGCCGCAGCGGGTGACACCCGAATGGCTGGCCAGCCGCCGCTGGGCTTCGTTCGCGCCGGCCACGCAGATGCATGGGCTGATCTCGGCCTGGTTCGGCCAGGCGGGCTTTCACCCGCGCCCGTTTTTGACGCTGACCTATCCCGGCGCGCTCAAGAGCCTGGCGGCGGCCAGCCAGAGCGCGGCCCTGCTGCCGCTGGAGGAGGTGGAAGAGCTGCGGGATTCGCCCCACGTCCAGATACGCCATCTGCAGCCCGCGCTGATGCGCCCCATGGCCGTGGCGCACCGGAATTCGCCCGCTCCTGGCAAGGCCTTGGAGAGCGTGCTGCAGGTACTGGCCGAATTTGCACAGGACGGCGGCCCGGGCGCCTAGGCGCTCAGGTCTTGCGCGGCGCGCCCACTTCGTACACGCGCAGATCACGCTCGCCAATTCCCAGGCCGGGCCAGGCGGCACGCCAGGCTGCGATATGGGCGGAAGCAAAATGCGCATCGAGCGCGGCCTGGTCCTGCCACAGCTCCTTCACATGGATCAGGCCCGGCACCAGCACATCCTCGGCATAGCCGTATTCCAGGCAGCCCGGCTCGGCACGCGAGGCCTGCACCATGGCCCGCATGGCAGGCCTGGCGCGCTCCAGGTTTTCGGCGGGCAGGCGCACGGTTCCGACGATCAGCAGCATGGGATGGGTCCTTCTGGAATGAAACGCCTGCCGGCCACCGGCAGGCAGGCTCCCATGCTAGCGGCCGGGCAGCCCGCCCACGGTGTGGCAAATGCAAATATCCTGCACCCCATGGCGCCGAAACCACCAGGCGCACGAGGTACCGGCAGCATCAACGGACACCATGGCGCCAGGAACGGAATCCGGTCCCGCGCGGGCCGCTGCCCCGCCTATCCGGGCATGCGGCCCGCGCGCATGCCGGCCGCGATCTGCGCCAGCACGCGGGGCAATTCGGCCACGCTGCGCACCACATGGTGCGCACCGGCGTTCTTCAACCGGGCTTGGGCAGCGGCTACGCGGTCCTCGACCTCCTGCTGCGGCGCCTTGGCGAATTCCTCGGGCGAATAGCCGACCTCGTTGCCCGACAGGCTCAGGCCCACGGTCCACATGCCGGCATTGCGGCCCTCCGCGATACCGGGCACGGTGTCGTCCACCTTCACGCAGGCGCGCACGTCGCCAATGCCCAGCGCCAGCACATTGGCCAGCGCCATGAAGGGACCGGGACGTCCGCCGGCGGGCAGTTCGTCGCCGGCCACCACATGGTCGGGCGCAATGCCTGCCGCCGCAGCCCGGGGCAGCAGTTGGTCCAGCACTTCGCGCGGGTAGCCGGAGCACGATCCCACTTTCAGGCCGTTGGCGCGCAGCCACTGCAGCGTTTCCACGGCACCGGCAATGGGTGCGGAAAACTCGCCCACCTTGGCGATCTGCATGGGCATGAAGCGCGCGTAGATGGCGTCCACGTCGGCATCGGCCGGCGCGCGGCCAAAGGCCTGCTGCCATTGCGCGGCAATGCTCTCTTCCTTCAGCAGCTGATGGATATGGTCCCACTTGGACAGGCCCATGGGTCCGCGCGCCTGTGCCAGCGTGATGGTGATGCCGAAGGTGGCAAAGGCCTCCACGAAGATCTGCGTGGGCGCCAGCGAGCCGAAGTCCACCAGCGTGCCAGCCCAGTCGAAGATGACGGCTTGCAGGGGTGACAGGCGGGCGGGAGTGGTATCGAACGAGGTCATGGCAATGCGGATGGGTTGCATGGAAAGCCGCGCCCTGGATACGCGCCCCTCCACAGGTTTCAACAGTCGAATCATGCTCTGGCGCCCACACATCCAGCGCAGGCAGCTCATTTATCCATAGCTGCCGCGACGCTGTGCAATGCGCCATGCACTGTTCTCCATGCTAGGGACGACATATTTCTGTCATGTGAAAGATCCACAATGGATTGCGTCAGCTTCCATAGTCCATGGCTTGAGATGCCGCCAGCGGCCTCCCGTCTTTCTTCCGCATGAGCACTTCCCGCTACCGCGCCTTCGTCGCCGTGGCCCACCACGGCAGCCTGAGCGCAGGGGCGCGGGCACTGGGCCTGAGCCAGCCCACGGTTTCCACGCAGATCGCGGCGCTGGAGCAGCAAAGCCGCGTGGAGCTGTTCCACCGCCGCGGCTACCGCATGTCGCTGACCCAGGCGGGCACCCGGCTGCTGCCACTTGCGCAGAAGCTGCTATCCCTCGAATCGGAAGTCGCCTTCTTCCTGCGTGACGCGGGCGAGCTCAACCAGGGCGAGCTGCAGATCGGCGCCGTGGGGCCGTTCCATGTGATCGAGATGGTTGCCGCCTATCGTGCCCGCCATCCGGGCATGAAGCTGTCGATCCGCATGGGCAATTCCCAGCAGGTGCTGCAGGACCTGGAGAACTACAGCACCGATGTCGCCGTGCTGGCCGGCCTGCACGACAAGTCCGGGCTGCTGGCGCGCGAGTATGCCTGCCATCCCATCATCCTGTTCGCTCATGTGGACCACCCGTTCGCGCGCCGTGCCAGCGTGGCGCTGCAGGAGTTGCATGGCCAGCCCCTGATCCTGCGCGAACAGGGATCCACCACGCGTTCGGCTCTGGAGGCCGTGCTCGCGGCCGCCCGCGTTCAGCCCGTGACCACGCTGGAAATCGGCAGCCGCGAGGCGATACGCGAGGCCGTGGCACGCGGCCTGGGCCTGGGCGTGATCTGCGAGGCCGAGTTCGTGCCCGACCCGCGCTTTCGCCCCGTGCGCATCGCGGGCGATCCGGCCAGCACCACCACTTATGTGTATTGCATGCGCGAACGCGGCGACAGCCTGCTGGTTCGCTCGTTCATGGACGCCTTGCAGAAGCGTGTCGGCGATCCGAGGATCTAGAACAGGCTGCGCTGGGCCTGCAGCAGCGACGGATGGTACTGGCCGCAGTCCAGCTGCACGCGCTCCCGGTTCAGGCCCAGCCGGCGGCAGGCCAGGGCAAAGCGCTGGGCCAGCATGTCGGACCAGAGGCCCGTGCCTTTCATGCGCTGGCCGAAGCGGCTCTGGTAGCTTCTGCCCTGCGCCCTGTCCTGCGCGTCCATGCCGTGCAGATCGCGTACGCGCTCCATCACGCGTGCGGCGCGGTCGGGATAGTGCAGCTGCAGCCACTGCTCGAACAGCGGCGCCACTTCCCAGGGCAGGCGCAGCACGGTGTAGAACGCCTGGCGCGCGCCGGCCTCGGCAGCGGCAGCCAGCACCTGTTCCATATCGTCGTTGAGGAACGGGATCTGCGGCGCCAGACTCACGCCTACGGGAATACCGGCCTGGGCCAGCGTTCGCACGGTGCGCAATCGCCGATGGGGCGCGGCCGCGCGCGGCTCCAGCCGGCGCGCCAGCTCGGGCTGCAAGGTGGTGATGGTGACATACACGGCCACCAGCCCTTGCCTGGCCAGCGGCGCCAGCAGGTCCAGGTCGCGCTCGACGCCGCTGCCCTTGGTGACGATGGAAAACGGATGCCGCGCCTCGGCCAGCACCTCGATCAGCCGGCGCGTGAGCCCGACCTCGCGCTCTATGGGCTGGTAGCAGTCGGTGACCGAACCCAGCATGACGGGTTCCGCCACATGGCTGGGGCGCGAGAGTTCCGTGCGCAGCAGCTGGGGCAGGTTTTCCTTGGCGATCAGCCGGGTCTCGAAATCCAGACCCGGCGAATAGCCCAGGTAGCTGTGCGTGGGCCGGGCGTAGCAGTAGATGCAGCCGTGCTCGCACCCCCTGTAGGGATTGAGCCCGAAATGGAAGGGGAGGTCGGGCGAATCATGGCGGCTCAGCGCCGAGCGGGCCTGCTCCCATTCCAGCGTGGTCTGCAGCGCTGCCAGCGCCTCTTCGCTGCCTGCCTCCTCCCAGCCGTCGTCGAAGGCCTCCCGGGCATCCCGGGCAAAACGGTGCGCGATGAAACTGGCCGAGCCCCTGCCCTTGAGCGCCTGCAAGGGCTGAAGCAGACGCACGGGCTCGCCCTGCCCTTCGTCCGGCAAGCACTCGGCATGGCGCCCTGGGCGAGCGGATGAATAGGGGCTTTGCATAATTCAACTGTATATAAATACAGTTAAATCTGCAAACACTGCCGCGCCAACCATGGCAAACATTTTTGCGGCCACGTACCGAATTCCACGCCAGCGCCCACCGGTCAAGCGAAGCCAGCTCACTTAACTAGAGCAAAACCGCCAAAATGGCAAGCAATCCGCACTGGCGCCGTGCGAGAAGCCTTGGCTTTCATGGCCGCTGCCCACACAATGGCTGCAATGCACCAACTTGGTGCTTTTCAAATGCCTTGGCCCGGACAACCCCGTTGCCCGGGCTTTTTTCCGTTGGCGCAAGCTGTTTTCTCCGCGCCCGCAGGATCACACCACCTTGCAAGGGAGTCACATCATGGAGCGCAAGCCCCACATCACTTTGTCGTCCTTGGATCTGGAGCGCATCGAAGCCCTGCTGGAAAAGCAGGCCGGCAGTTTTCCGGGCCGCGCCGCGCTGGAGGCCGAGCTGGACCGCGCCGACGTGCTGGAACCGGCGGAAATTCCGGCCAATCTGGTGACCATGAACTCCACCGTGCGCTTCACGCTGCTGGAGTCCGGCAAGACCAACACGCTGACCCTGGTCTACCCCAAGGACATGGACGGCAGTCCCGACAAGGTGTCCGTGTTCGCACCGGTGGGCATTGCGCTGCTGGGCCTGTCGGTGGGCGACCAGTTCCAGATGCCCAGCCCCACGGGCCAGGTCACGGTGCGCGTGGACGGCATCGACTTCCAGCCCGAGAGCGCCGGCGAGCTGCACCGCTGAAGGCCTGCACCCCGCCTCTCAACAAAAAAAGCAGCTTTGAAAGCTGCTTTTTTTGTGCATCAGGCAACAAGCCTGCGCCTTCAGCGCAAGCCTGCCACCACGGCCGTCAGCAGGCCCGCGCCGATCAGGCCGGCCTGCCAGCGCAGCGCCTCGTGCCAGGACGGCACATGGCGCTCGATCTTCTGGTAGAGCAGGTAGCCGGCCGCAATCGACAGCACGAATGCCGACACCATGCCGACCAGCGCAGCGGGAATCGAGGTCGGCCAGAAATGGCTTTCCACGGCATTGACCAGCAGGCAGACCGAAAAATGGATCAGGAACACCGAATAGGAAATCTGGCCCAGGCGGCGCAGCAGCGCCAGCCCCGGCCACCGGGCGAGCGCCGGGGTGCGCATGGCGACGATGAGCAGCAGCGCCGTGGCGCCGGCCAGCGCAATGCGATCGCGCCACTCCAGCACCAGCGCCGAGATCACCAGGGCCGCGATCAGCATGGCCCAGCTCCAGGCCGTGGAACGCCTGTCGGCCTGCACGGCCCAGAAGGCCATCATGCCCAGGCCGTAGGCACCGAAGAAGTACACGGCCCAGACGTCCCAGTCGGCATCGCGATTGAAGCCGTACAGCGATGCGGCCACGCCCAGCACCACCAGGGCCTGCGCGCCCGTCAGCGCCCAGGGCCACCAGGCGGCAACGGCCTGCCGGCCCCAGCGCCGGGATGCGGCCCTGCCGGCCCAGCGCACGCCGGCCAGCAGCAAGGTGCTCAGCGCAAACAGCTGGAAATCGATGGACACATACCAGACGCCGGCCGACAGCGATTCCTCGCCTACGATGTTCTGCAGCAGCAGTGCATGGGCCAGCAGCTGCCACAGGCCGGGATCGGCCGAGACCGATTCGTGGTCGAACCAGGGACGGATGGCGGCGGAAACGATGATGGTCACCACCAGGGCCACCGCATAGGGCACGACCAAGCGCACAAAGCGCTTGCCGATCTTGGGAAAAGGCGCATCGAACTTGGCCGACCCCATGGGTGCCAAGCTGGCGGCGGCCAGATAGCCGCCCAGCACCAGGAAGACCTGCACGGCCATGCGCGCATATTCATAGAGCCAGTCCAGCACTTCGGGCATGGCGGGGTGGGCCACATCGGACATAGGGCCGTAGAAAGCCAGGTGGTGCCAGACGATGGCCGCGCAGGCCAGGCCCTTGGTGCAGTCGATCAGCGCACTGCGGGACGCGGAGGAGGTTGAACTGTTTGCCATGTAATCGTGGCCGCGGCGCCTGCAACAGCTCCAGCGGCAAGGCCGGACCCAGGATGCATGTCATGCCCGGCGGTAAAAATGCAGCAAGGACGCGATTTTGCGCCTATTGCCAACAATTTGCTGACGAGCATTAAACTTTTTGTAAATCAAACCGGCAGCCGGTGATTTCATTGCAACAGCGATCCACCCCTGGCCGGCAAGCCTGCGCTTGACGTGGCGCATCCGGCCGCGCCGCCGGGCAAAGGCACAATGGAGGCCATGACGCAAGCCAAACCACTTTCGGAGCTGAGCCGGCAGTTTGTTTCACATTTCGGGGAAATGGGCAGCCGCTGGGGCATCAACCGCACCGTAGGGCAGATCTACGCGCTGCTGTTCCTGTCGCCAGAGCCGCTCAATGCCGATCAGATTGCCGAGACGCTGGAGTTCTCGCGCTCCAATGTGAGCATGGGCCTCAAGGAATTGCAGGCATGGCGGCTGGTGCAGCTGCGCCATCAGCCCGGCGACCGGCGCGAATACTTCCAGGCACCGCAGGAAGTCTGGGAGATCTTCAAGCGGCTGGCCGAGGAGCGCCGCCGCCGCGAAATCGAGCCCACGCAATCCATGCTGCGCGCGGCCATGCTCGAAGAAGCGACCACCGACGAGGACCGCTATGCCCAGCAGCGCATGCGCGAGATGCACGAGCTCATCGACCGGCTGATGAGCTGGTTCGACGACGTGCAGCGCCTCTCGCCCGAGACCGCCATGCAGCTCATGGGCATGGGCACGGCCGTCACGCGGCTGCTCGATCTCAAGGACAAGATCACGGGCGCCTCGCGCAGCAGGGAACCGCGAGAGCCCGCGGCCTCCTGAGCCATCCCGCCCCTTTTCCGCCGCGCCCCGCCAGAAGGCTTGCAGATGCAAGCCTTTTTTTGTGCGCCGCGCACTTTTTTCCTCAGCTCGAAGGCTGCCCTGGCGCGGCGATCTGCGCGCGTACGGCCTGCAGCACGGCCTTGACGCGATGCGCATGCTCGCGCCCCATGCGCAGCAGAATCTTCTGCCCCGCCGACAGCGACTGCAGCTGGGGGTCGGCGAATTCATAGCGCAGCCAGGGCTGCTGTGGCGCCACCTGGCCCTGCACCTGCACCAGTTTCAGGGCCAGCGGCCGGTCCGGTTCCGGCGTCTGCAGCAGATGGTCGATCACGGCGACCAGCCGGTCGTTGAACTGCCTGCCCGGATAGCCGAGTTCTTCGTAGCTGTGCTGCAGCACCGGGTAGATGCGCTTGTATAGTGCTGCAGCCTGCACCGGATCGATGCCGCTGACAAAGCCGACCACGGCGTCGTAGCGCGCGGCATTGTCCGGCGAGATCTGCAGGCCGGCGCCGGTCTCCTGCACGGCCAGGCGCCCACCCACCGGGAACAGCGGCCACAGGCGCGAAGCGGCCTGGCTGCGCGGCAGGTTGTCGATGGTGGCAACGATGCGGCGCGAAAGCCCGTCCGTCGCCACGAAGCGCAGGCTGCGCTCCTTGCCCAGCCACTGCGTCACCGCATCCTCCAGCGCCGCATCGGCACCGGGAGCCAGCGGAGGATTGCCCTTGCTGTCGGCCTCGGGTTGCAGAGGATGGTGCTCTTCCCCGGGCTGCGCCGGCGCCGCCTTGTCGGCCGGTTGGGGCGGCATCACTGCGGGAGATGCCGGCTCGGCCGAAGGCACAGCCGCAGGTGCCGGCGCCTGGGCACGATGCACGTAGCGCCATGCGCCATAACCCGCCACGGCCACGAGCAGCACCAGCACGGCCGCCCTGCCCTTGCCCCCGCTTCTGCGCTCGCGCTGATATTGACGGGAAATGGGTTCCATGGACCCGTTTTCCTCTTCCATCGGTTTTCCTCCAGAAACAGCAGACGCCGCCTACCTTAAAGGCATTTGCCATGCGGGAGCGGCCATCTGCGGCGCGCACGGTTTCTTTGTTGCAACGCAATGCAACTGCAGCCGGCAAAAAGCCCGGCCTGCACAGGCAGGCCGGGCTTTCACATAAGGGCCGGAATCCGGTCAGGCGTCGGGCGCCGAACCGGTGCGCTGCAGGATGCGGCGGCGCGTTGCCTCGTCATCCATCAGTTCGAACCACATCGCATTGAGCACCGCAAATGCCGCGGCCAGCGGCAGGCCCAGCAGCCAGGCGAAGTACCACATAGTTTTCTCCTTTCCCCGAATCAGTACGAATGTCCCTGGCCCGTGGCAATGGCCACCGGATCCACCTTGCCGCGCAGCACCGAGTACACCCAGCTGGTGTAGGCCAGGATCAGCGGCAGGAAGATCAGCACGCACACCAGCATGATGAACAGCGTCACATGGCTGGAGGACGAATCCCAGACCGTCAGGCTGAAGCGCGGATCGATGGTCGAGGGCAGGATCATGGGGAACATGGCCGCGCCCACGGTGAGGATGATGCCGGCCACGGCCAGGCCGCTGCCCAGCAGCGCCAGCCACTCGCGGCGCCCGCGCAAGCCCAGGGCCACGATCAGCGGCATGACCAGGCCCAGGCCCGGCACCAGCCACAGCAGCGGCTGGGCCTTGAAGTTGGACATCCAGGCGCCGGCGGCCACCACGGCGGTCTTGTTCAGCGGGTTGGAGGGGCCGGCCGGTTGGATCTCGCTGGTGATGGCATAGCCGTTGATGCCGGTGGCCAGCCAGATGCCGGCCACGGCGAACAGCAGCGTGGTTGCCACGGCGGCAATGCAGCCATAGCGCGCGGCGCGGGCCGAGACTTCGCCTTCCGTCTTGAATACCAGCCAAGCCGCGCCGTGCATGAGCAGCATGGACAGCGACACCAGCCCGCACAGCAGCGCGAACGGTGTCAGCAGGCCGAAGAAAGAGCCCTCGTAGTAGATGCGCATGTCCTCGCCCAGGCGGAAGGGCACGCCCAGGATCACATTGCCCACGGCCACGCCGAACAGCAGCGCGGGTGCCAGGCCCGTGATGCACAGCACCCAGTCCCAGCGGTTGCGCCATGCCGCGTCCTCGCGCTTGCTGCGGAACTTGAAGGCCACGGGACGCAGGATCAGCGGCACCAGCACGGCGAACATGGCCAGGTAAAAGCCCGAGAACGACACGGCGTACAGCTGGGGCCAGGCCGCGAAGATGGCGCCGCCGCCCAGGATCAGCCAGACCTGGTTGCCTTCCCAGACCGGGCCCACGGAGTTGATGACCACGCGGCGCTCCACATCGGTGCGGGCCGTGGCGCGCAGCAGGCCCATGGAGCCCAGGTCGAAACCGTCGGTCACGGCAAAGCCCACGAGCAGCACGCCCAGCAGCAGCCACCAGATGACGCGCAGCACGTCATATGCAATCAATTCATGCAGGATCATTTTTCGTACTCCTTGTCCGTCAGCCGCGGGCGCCGGCCAGCTTTTCGATCATGGGTTCGTAAAAGCTCAGGTGAGGCTCGCTCTCGTGCTCGGGCCCCTTGCGGATGGCGCGCAGCATGAGCTTCATCTCGATCAGCAGCAGCACGGTGTAGATCAGCACAAAGCCGATGATGGTCAGCAGCAGCGTGGTCGCGCCCAGATTCGATACGGCCATGGCCGTGGGCAGCACGCCTTCGATGATCCACGGCTGGCGGCCCAGTTCGGCCACGATCCAGCCGCATTCGGCAGCAATCCAGGGCAAGGGGATGGACAGCACGGCCAGCTTGAGAAGCCACGGATAGGCGTCCAGCCGGTGGCGCACGGACAGCCAGAAGAAGGTGGCCGTCAGCACGATGAAGAACATGCCCAGCCCCACCATGATGCGGAAGGTCCAGAACAGCGGCCCCACAGGAGGCACGGTGTCCATGGCGGCCTGGCGGATCTGCGCATCGGTGGCCTTGCGCGGATCGTCCACATAGCGCATCAGCAGCAGTGCATAGCCCAGGTTCGCACCCTTGTCCTCGAAGCGCTGGCGCGCCTCGGCGGGAATCTGGGCTTCCGATTTGGCGGCACGTATGCTCTGCAGCGCGTCATAGGCATCGATGCCGCTGCGGATGTGGCCCTCGGCGTTCTGCACCAGCTGGTTGATGCCGGGAATCTCGGTCGTCAGCGAGCGCGTGCCGATCAGGCCCATGACCCAGGGAATATGCACGGCAAAGTGCGTCTCGCGCGCCTGGCGGTCGGGAAAGCCGAAGGCCGTGAACGAGGCCGGAGCCTTTTCGGTGTTCCACATGGCTTCGATCGACGCGAGCTTCATCTTCTGGTGCTCCGAAGACAGATAGCCGCTCTCGTCGCCCAGCACCACCACCGACAGCGAGGCGGCCAGGCCAAAGGAGGCGGCCACGGTCATCGAGCGCTTGGCCAGGTGCAGATGGCGCCCCTTGAGCACATACCAGGCCGAGACGCCGAGCACGAACAGCGAAGCCATCACATAACCGGCCGACACCGTGTGCACGAACTTGGCCTGGGCCACGGGATTGGTGATGACGGCAAAGAAATCGGTCACCTCCATGCGCATGGTCTGCGGATTGAACGCAGCGCCCACGGGGTTCTGCATCCAGCCATTGGCCACCAGAATCCACAGCGCCGAGAAATTGGTGCCGATGGCCATCAGGCAGGTCACGACCAGGTGCTTGACCTTGCTCAGCCGGTCCCAGCCGAAGAAGAACAGGCCCACGAAGGTCGCTTCCAGGAAGAAGGCCATCAGTCCTTCGATGGCCAGCGGCGCACCGAAGATGTCGCCCACATAGTGGCTGTAGTAGCTCCAGTTCATGCCGAACTGGAACTCCATCACCACGCCCGTGGCCACGCCCATGGCGAAGTTGATGCCGAACAGCACGCCCCAGAACTTGGTCATGTCGCGCCAGATCGCCCGGCCCGTCATCACGTACACCGTCTCCATGATGGCGACGAGTATGGACAGGCCCAGCGTCAGCGGCACGAACAGGAAGTGGTAGAGCGCCGTTATCGCGAACTGCAGCCGCGACAAATCGACGATATCGAGGTCCATGACGAATTCCTTTCTCTTGGACTTTCAAACATTGATCTTCAATTCCCGGCATCGGGCCTCAGCCGCCCGATGGCTTCATCGAACTGCGGCGTACCGCGCAGCGCCTGGCCGCAGATGCGCCCGTTTTCGAGCCACAGCAACCGGTCCGCCAGCCGCGCCTCGCGCTGCCAGTGGGAAGCCAGCACCAGGGTGCGCCCCCGGGCCGCCACGGCCAGCCGCTGCAGCACATCGCCGGCCGTGGCCGCATCCAGCCCTTCGGTGGGCTCGTCCAGCAGCCAGCAACGGGCCGGATGCAGCAGCAGCCGCGCCAGCGCCAGCCGCCTTGCCTGCCCGCCCGACAGTCCCAGCCCCCCTTCGCCCAGCACCGTATCGAGCTCGTGCGGCATGGCACGGACATCCTGCGCCAGCCCGGCTGCCTCCAGCGCCTGCCACAGTACGTCGTCGTCCGCCTCGGGCGCGGCCAGGCGCAGGTTGTCGCGCAGGCTGTCCTGGAACAGTTCTGTGCGCTGTGTCATCCAGCAGCAGAAGCCGGCTGCGGCGCGTCCCGACACCAGAGGCAGCTCGCCCGCGATCAGCGACAGCAGGCTGCTCTTGCCTGCACCGCTGCGGCCTATCAGTGCCACACGCTCGCCTTCGCGGATATGCAGATCCAGCGGCCCCAGAGCCGCCATCTGCCCCGGATGGGCCGCGCATGCGCTGTCGAGCTGCACTGCCAGCCCGGCCCCGGGCGTCGGCTGGCGCCCGGCCTGCTGCGGCCCCTCCTCCACTGCCGCCTTGCCGATGCGGCGCACCGCCAGCCAGGTGCGGCCGGCCTCCGCTGCACCGCGGCGCAGCGCGGCAAACGGCTCCATGGCCGAAAGCGCCAGCAAAATGCCCAGCGCGGCCACGGCCACGCCGATCTGTCCGCGCTCCACCAGACTGCCCATGGCCAGCAGCGCGGCGCTCAGGGTCAGCGCGCCGGCCACGCCATAGGCCTGCGCGGCGCGGGCTTCGGCACGATAGAGGCGGTCGTCGGCCACCGCAGCGCGCGCATCGCAGGCCAGTACGGCAGCCACCTGGGCCGGCAGCTGCCCCGCCATCAGAAGTTCCGCCTGCCCGGCAGCAAGGTCGACGCTCTGCAGCCGCAGCGCCTCCAGCGCCATGGCGCGGCGCACGGCCGCCTGGCGGGTGCGCAGCCCGTGCCACAGCGCAATGCCCCAGCCCGCCAGCAGCAGCCATGCCAATGCCAGCAGTCCCAGCCACCAGCGCATCAGGCCGAACGACAGCCCGGCCAATAGCGCGGCGCCAAGCGCCGCCATGCCGGGCACCAGCAGGCGCAGATACAGGCTGTCCAGCGCATCCACATCGCTGGTCAGCCGCTGCAGCAGGCGCGCGGGACGCAGCATCAGCAGGCGCGCCGCCTGGGGCCGGGACCAGTGGCGAAACAGCTTTTCGCGCAGCGCGGCCAGCACGGCCAGCGTGGCATCGTGCGTGACCAGGCGCTCCGCATAGCGTGCGCCGGTCCGGCCCACGGCGAGCAGGCGGATGCCTGCCGAGGGCATGAATACATCGAACACCAGGGCCGTGGCCGGCACCAGCCCGGCCAGCGCCGTGGCCGTGATGAACCAGCCGGACAGGCCCAGCAAGGCCATGCCCATGAGCACGGTCAGCGCCGCCAGCAACGCTCCGCCCAGCCAGAGCCTGCGCCCCGCCATGGCATCGAGCGCGCGCAGCAGGGTCCATGCCCCCTTGCCGGAGCGCGGATGGCGATCCAGGCCTTCACGCATCAGCAGTCCTTTCCTGCAGCACTGGCAAGGCCCCGGCAGGCCCGGCATCGCCCTGCAGCGGCAAATCGATGATGCGGCCCATGCGCCGCGCCAGTTGCGCATCATGGGTGGCCACGATCAGCGTACGGTCCCCGGCGATGCGCAGCAGGGCTTCGGCGACCTGTGCTGCGGTGTCCGGATCCAGGTGTGCCGTCGGCTCGTCGACCAGCAGCAGCCCGGCCTGCCGGTTCACTGCCAGGCGCGCCAGCGCCAGGCGCACTGCTTCCCCGCCCGACAATCCGCTGCCGCCCTCGCCCAGGCTCATGCCCGCACGGGCCTGCAGCACGGCGCCCAGCGCCGCCTGCTCGCCAGCAGCCTGCACGTCTGCTGCGCTCACCTGTGCGCGGCCCAGCGCCACATTGCGTTGCACCGATCCGGCGAACACATGGCGCTGCTGGCCCATCCAGGCCATGCGCGCGCGCAACGCGGGCGCATTCTCGGCATTCAGCGGCCGGCCATCGATCTCCACCCGGCCCTGCAGTACAGGCAGCATGCCTGCCAGTTGCGCAAGCAGCACCGATTTGCCGCTGCCGCTGGGACTCCACAACGCCACATGCTCGCCCGCCTCGATGCGCAGGTTCAAAGGCGCCAGCCGCGACACGCTGCCCGGGGCCTGGACGCAAAGGTCGAAAGCCTCTACCGACACCGGGCCGGCATGCGCTCCATGCCCGTCTTCAGGGAGTGCCTCGAAGCTGCCGACCAGCGGCGTGGCCTGCCGGCACAGCATGTTCAGAGTCTTGATGGCGGCCTCGCCTGCGGCGCGGTCATGCCAGACCGCCGAGAGGTCGCGCAGCGGCTCGAAGAAGGCGGGCGCCAGCAGCAGCACGAACAGCGCCTGCCCCAGCGTCAGCGTATGGCCCCAGGCACCGAACGGCAGCATGCCCAGCAGATGGAAACCCACATAGACCGCCACCATGGCCACGCCCAGCGCGGAAAACAGCTCCAGCACGGCCGAGGACAGAAAGGCGATGCGCAGCACGCGCATGGTGCGCCGGCGCAGCGACTCGGCATGGCTGCGCAGCCGCAGGGCCGAGGCATCCACCGCCCCCAGCGCCCGCAAGGTGCTCAGGCCCCGCAGGCGGTCCAGCAAGAAGGCGTTCATGCCGCCCATCTCCACCAGCTGTTCCTCGCTGGCGGCGCGGGCACGCCAGCCCACGATGGCCATGAACAGGGGAATCAGCGGTGCCGCCAGCATCAGAATCAGTGCGGCAATCCAGCTCTGGCTGGCAACGGCCGCCGCAAGGGCCAGCGGAACGATGCGCACGCGCCACATGGCGCTCTGGTAGCGCGCCAGCCAGGGCACCACGGCCTCGGACTGTTCGGCCACCGCGCTGGCGGCCTGTCCCGAGGGGGGACGCGCCTTGTCCAGCGGCGAGGCCTGGGCCAGCGCCTGCAACACCTGGGCGCGCAACCGGCTCAGCGTGGCACGCGCGGCGCGCTGGGCCCGCAGCACGCCCAGCCCTTCACACCAGGCGCGCAGCACGCCCAGAACCAGCACGCCGGTCGCTGCCGTTGCCAGATGGCGCACGGACCGGCCATTCGCCATCTGCTGCACGGCCCAGGCCAGCAGCGCGGCCTGGGGCAGCCAGAGCAATGCGGCGGCGAGCTGCAATGCAGCACCGGCTCGCAGGCCTCGTGCGTGAAGTCCAGCGGTTGCGAATTGAGATAGCTCTTTCATTTTTGAATTTTCAGTATTTACTGAAAACAAAGAAATACTACTCCATTTTGATCCTCATCATGGCAGGCCGTCCCCAAACCGCCTGTAGGATTCAGGCACGCTTGATCTCCATCAAACAACGCACATTTGCTGACAAATGATGCGAAAAATGAAAACGGCGCCCGAGGGCGCCGTCTGTCGGAAGGAAAAGCGGGCTCAGCCCAGCTGCAGCCGCTCGCGGGCCTGCCGGTACTCGCGCTTGAGGCGATCCACCAGGTCGGCCGTCGCAGTGACCTCGTTGATCGCGCCAATGCCCTGGCCGCAGCCCCAGATGTCCTTCCAGGCCTTCTTGGCATCGCCTCCGAAGTTCATCTTGCTGGGATCGGACACCGGCAGGTTCTCCGGGTCCAGGCCCGCAGCGCGGATCGAAGGCGCAAGGTAGTTGCCGTGCACCCCGGTGAACAGATTGCTGTAGACGATGTCGTCGGACGTGCTATCCACGATGGCTTGCTTGTAGCCGTCGACGGCGCGCGCCTCATGGGTGGCGATGAAGGCCGAGCCGATATAGGCGAAATCGGCACCCATGGCCTGGGCCGCCAGGATGGCGCCCCCCGAGGCGATGGAGCCCGACAGGGCCAGCGGACCGTCGAACCACTGGCGGATTTCCTGGATCAGCGCGAACGGGCTCTTCACGCCTGCATGGCCGCCCGCACCGGCCGCCACGGCGATCAGGCCATCGGCACCTTTCTCGACGGCCTTGTGCGCGAACTTGTTGTTGATGATGTCGTGCAGCACCACGCCGCCCCAGCTGTGCACAGCCTGGTTCACGTCCTCGCGCGCCCCCAGCGAAGTGATGACGATGGGCACCTTGTATTGGGCGCAGACCTGCATGTCGTGTTCCAGCCGGTCGTTGCTCTTGTGCACGATCTGGTTGATGGCGAACGGCGCCGAGGGCTGCTCGGGATGGGCCTTGTCCCAGGCGGCCAGGGTCTCGGTGATCTCGGCCAGCCAGTCCTCGAGTTGCGCGGCCGGACGTGCGTTGAGCGCCGGCATGGAGCCGACAATGCCGGCCTTGCACTGTTCGATCACCAGCTTGGGGTTGCTGATGATGAACAGCGGCGAACCGATGACCGGCAAAGCCAGCTTTTGCAGGGCAGTGGGAAGTTTGGACATGCAGAGTCTCCGTAACAGATTCTTATCAAAAAAGGGCTGCGACGCTTGCCTGCCAAGCGTCATTAGCTCTCATTTAGGAAGCAATTCCGAGTTCAGCTCTCGCGGGCTGCGGGCATAGCCATGGAACCGTCCCGCACCCAGTCTGGAGACGGCCCGCAAGGGCCGCCCCCTCCAAGGGGAGGGCGCGAAGCGGTTCAGAGGGTGCTCAGAACGCGTCCATGGGCAAGGCCATGACGCTGGCGCCCCCATCGACGATGGCGTCGCGCAGGCCCTGGGCCTGGGTCAGAATGTGCTCGGCATAGAACTGGGCCGTCACCATCTTGGCGCGCATGAAGGCTTCGTCCTGTCCCTTGCGCAACAGCTGTTGCGCCGCCAGCAGGGCGCGGCCCATCTGCCATCCCGCCACCAGATTGCCGGCCAGCATCAGGTAGGGAACGCTGCCCGCATACACGGCATTCGGATCGTTCCTGGACTGGGCCACCACGAAATCCACCACATCGAGGAATGCCTTGCGGGCCTGCTCCAGGCGGACGGCCACTGCCTTGGCGGCCGCACTGCCGTCGGCGTGCAGCTCGCCTTCGGTCTTCTCGATCTGGGCGGCAATCGCCCTGGCTGTCTGGCCGCCGTCGCGGCCGGTCTTTCGGCCCACGAGGTCGTTGGCCTGGATGGCCGTCGTGCCTTCGTAGATGGTCAGGATCTTGGCGTCGCGGTAGTACTGTGCCGCGCCGGTTTCCTCGATGAATCCCATGCCGCCGTGCACCTGCACGCCCAGACTGGTGACTTCGAGGCTCATCTCGGTGCTGTAGCCCTTGACCAGCGGCACCATGAATTCATAGAAGGCCGCATTGGCCTCGCGCACCTGCGCATCGGCATGGTGGTGGGCGGCGTCGTAGGCCGCTGCGGCCACGCTGGCCATGGCGCGGCAGCCTTCGGTATAGGCGCGCATGGTCATGAGCATGCGGCGCACATCGGGGTGGTGGATGATGGTGGCGCTGGCCTTGACCGATCCGTCGACGGGACGGCTTTGCACGCGCTCCCTGGCGTACTGCACGGCATGCTGGTAGGAGCGCTCGGCCACCGCAATGCCCTGCATGCCCACCGCATAGCGGGCGGCATTCATCATGATGAACATGTATTCGAGGCCGCGGTTTTCCTCGCCGACCAGATAGCCAGTGGCGCCGCCGTTGTCGCCGTACTGCAGCACGGCCGTGGGCGAGGCCTTGATGCCCATCTTGTGCTCGATGGAGACGCAGTGCACGTCGTTGCGCTCGCCCAGCGAGCCGTCCGCATTCACCAGGAACTTGGGCACCACGAACAGGCTGATGCCCTTGACGCCTTCCGGCGCCCCGGCCACACGCGCCAGCACCAGGTGCACGATGTTCTCGGCCATGTCGTGCTCGCCGTAGGTGATGAAGATCTTGGTGCCGAAGACCTTGTAGGTGCCGTCCGCCTGCGGCTCGGCCTTGGTGCGCACCAGCGCCAGGTCGGAGCCGGCCTGGGGCTCGGTCAGATTCATGGTGCCGGTCCACTGGCCCGAGATCAGCTTTTCCAGATACGTGGCCTTGAGCGCATCGCTGCCGGCCGTGAGCAGCGCCTCGATCGCGCCGTCGGTCAGCAGCGGGCACAGTGCAAAGCTCAGGTTGGCGCTGTTGAGCATTTCCACGCAGGCCGCGCCTATGGTCTTGGGCAGGCCCTGGCCGCCGAAATCCACCGGGTGCTGCAGGCCCTGCCAGCCGCCTTCGGCATATTGCCTGAAGGCTTCGGCAAAGCCGGGCGTGGTGGCGACCTTGCCGTCCCTGAATGACGAAGGGTTCACGTCGCCGGGCACGTTCAGCGGCGCCACCACGCCTTCGCACAGCTTGGCGCATTCCTCGAGAACAGCCTGAGCGGTTTCCAGGCCTGCCTCCTCGAAACCGGGAATCTGCGCTACCTGTTCAATCCGGGCCAGATGCTCCATGTTGAACAGCATGTCTTTGACGGGAGCCGAATAAGTCATTTTCAACGCTTTCTATCAATCGAGATTCACTGCGTCACACGCCCTGAGGCATTGACGATGGACAGGTCCACATACTTCGAACCGATCTGGGAGCCCGGGCGATAGCCGACCCAGTAGCCGCCCAGGTCGTAGGCGTCGATGCCGTGCAGGGCCGCCGCCACCTTCTCGGGCGAGACGGGCTGGCTACGGCGCATGGCCTCGACGATGACCTTGGCATTCACATAGCCCTCCATCATGGCGAAGCTGACCGGCACCTCCAGCGACTTGCCGGCCGCGGCCGCCGCGTCGCGGAACTCCTTGTTCAAGCGCGCCGACACCTTGTAAGGGCTGGGCACGACCTGGGCGATGGACAGCCCGCTCATGTACTCCACTGGCAGGCGCTTGGCCAGTTGCTCGATGTCGGCCTCGGCGGTCGCATAGATCTGGGCCGTGCCGCCATCCATGCGATAGGCCTCCACGAAGGCCGCCGTCCCGGAGCTGGAGGCGACCACCAGCACCGCCTGGGGCGGCGTCTTGGACGACTGCAGCTGCTCCACGGTCTTGTCGATCGTGGTCTTGCCGCGCAGCATGGCCGAAGTCACCAGCTTGGCGCCGCTGGGCGTGATGGCCTTTTCCACCAGCGCCGTCAGCGCCTGAGCATCGGGCCGGTCCTCATAGACCAGCGCCAGGCGCGTGATGCCGACGGTTGCCAGGTGGGTGGAGATCTTGGCCATCTGCTCGGACAGGCCCGCGCGCGTGCTGAAGATCTGGGGCGACGACAGCACGCGCGTGTCCGTGCTCTGATAGCCGACGATGGCCAGCGGCGAATTCGCCAGCAGCTTGCTGTCGAGCAGCGCCGTCAGGTTGCGGTTGCCGAAATAGCCTGCGAGCACCACGGGCTTGGCCTCGGCCAGCAGGCGACGGGTCTTGGCCACGGTTTCATCGGGATGGCTGCCATCGTCCTCCACGACCAGTTCCACGGGCTGGCCCTGCACGCCACCGGCCTTGTTGACCTGGTCGAAATACAGTCGCATGCCCTGCGCATAGGCGCGCCCCTGAATGGCTTCGGCACCGGTCATGGGGCCGACCTGTCCCACGGTCCATCCTGCGGCATGCGCGAGAACAGAGGCACCGCTCCATGCCAGAGCCATACCGATGCGCGCCACGCGCCAACCCTTGGTCTGCAAGCTTTTCGTCTTCATCTTGAATTCCCTCCCGAATGTCAGCCGGCACTATCAGGCCGCTGCTGCTCCGGATTCATTGTTCATGTTCTGTCCAACCCGCCTCTGCGCCCGTATGGAAAAAGAGGGGCTGACAGCCCCTCTTTTGATATGCGCCAAATTACAAGGCCTTGACCAACTCCGGCACGGCCTGGAACAGATCCGCCTCCAGCCCGTAGTCCGCCACCGAGAAGATCGGCGCCTCCGGGTCCTTGTTGATCGCCACGATCACCTTCGAGTCC
>NZ_JBANEL010000019.1:0-115294 GCF_040187735.1 Comamonas sp. w2-DMI
GGAGCCCACGACCGACTTGCGGTCCTGGCCGGCCATCTTGACGGAGCCGGCGTACATGTCGGCCAGGCCGGTGAGCTGGACGGTGCTTTGCGCTTGTGCGGCACCGCAGCAGGCCAGGGCCGCAGCGAGTGCGATGAACGATTTTTTCATGGAACCTCTCTTGATTGATTGCTATATAAGAAATTGCGGTGTGAAATGTAGCGACGGTTTGTATACACGACTGTGTTCAATTCCACAAAGACGGATGAAATCACTATTTCGAGTGCGTGACAGTGGTTTTTTTGCGTCATTTCTTCATGGATGTTCCTAGTTGACGCTCCGGTTGGATGTTCGGGAAATGCGCTACACGGTCGACGAAACGCGGGCAGGAGTCCGGCCGGACAGTGATTGCGTCATATGTCAGGATGAAAATGACGGCCTCCGGATAGGGGCAGCCGGCGAGGCTGCCGCCATCCGCACGCAGGGCGCCGTGCATGGATCGAAAGCCGCGACTACGGCGGAGTGCGCTCTGGGCTGGCCTGGATGCCGGCGAAACGCTTCGCAAATGCTGCGAATGCACAATTTTTCGCTGACTTCAATTTTCATAGCGAAAAATCGTTATAGAATTACGTCCATCGTAGGGGAGTCGCCAAGTTGGTCAAGGCACCGGATTTTGATTCCGGCATGCGAGGGTTCGAGTCCTTCCTCCCCTGCCAAGATAGAAAACCCCGTCTGTGAAAGCAGGCGGGGTTTTTGCTTTGCGCGCCTGGTTTCCATGCCGTGGCGGGTATTCCGGCCTCGCTTTTCGTGCGCGGGGGATGCCGCGCACTCCTGTTCCACCATGAGCGGCCTGTTGCGTCTGGCGTGTGTTGCCCTGCCGTTGTGCGGCTGAACGAAGGGAACCGAACCTGCCTGCGGCAGTGCGCCGGAGCCGCCTGGAAGGCATGATGGGATGCACGTATTACTACGTACAAGGCGAGGAAATTGCAATCTTTTGTTCAAAATGACGAAATGTATTCGTCAAGTCGTCATTTTTTTCAAAGATAAATTGCGAGCAGCTTATAGACTCTGCGCTCTTTTGTTCGATTTTTATCGTTGCTGATCTCAATCCCTAGGAGCGGTATGCCTTCCAAACGTCTATTTCTTCAGTCCGCGGCCCTGGTGGCTGGTTTGTGCCTGGGCGCCGCAGCCGTGGCACAGGAGAGCACCATGGCGCGTGTGGAGCGCACCAAGGTGCTGCGCGTGGGCGTGATTTCGGGGGCGACGCCGTATTTCCACAAGGACCTGGTTTCGCAGAAGTGGGAGGGCTTCGGCCCCGACTTTGCCGAGAGCCTGGCCAAGAAGCTGGGTGCCAAGGTGGACCTGGTGGAAACCACCTGGGGCAATTCGGTGATGGACCTGCAGGCCAACAAGATCGACGTGATGTTCGGCATGGGCCCGACGCCGGCCCGCCGCGAGATGGTGGACTTCTCGGACATGCTGTTCAATAACACGCTGACCGTGGTCTGCAAGAAGGGCTTCGGCCCCGTCAAGACCTGGGAGCAGCTCAATGATCCCAAGGTCAAGATCGTGGTGGACGTGGGTTCGAACCAGGACCAGTACGCGACCAAGATGCTGCCCAAGGCCACGATTTCCCGCCTGGACAGCTCGGGTGCGGCCTCGATGGCCGTGCAGACCGGCCGCGCCGACTGCCAGGTGCTGATGGTGCTGCTGGCCCAGCCGCTGCTGGCCAAGCGCCCGGACGTGGGCCAGATGTTCGTGCCCGAGCCGGTGACGACCTCGCCCACGCACATCGGCCTGCCCAAGAGCGCGAACAAGGATTTCGAAAACGCGGTCAACGCCTGGCTCAAGGATGCGCGTGGCCGCGGCGAGGTCCAGTCCGTCATCGTCCGGAACATGGAAAAGCTCGCGGGCGTGAAGCCCGAGAGCTTCCCCAAGCAGGTGAAGTTCTGAGGGTTTGCCTGCGGGCGTGGCCGATGCCCGCGGGCCGCTGCGGCGAATGACGGGCAGCCAGTCCCGTGAGCGTGGCAGGCCGTTGCCCGGGCGGCGGCCCGCGGGTCCATAGGCTGGCGAGTCCGAGAGGAGTTTGAATGTACGAGTGGGATTTTTCCCTGCTGTGGACCTACCGCACGCTGTTTCTGCAGGGCATAGGCTACACGCTGCTGTTCACCGCGATCTGCGTGCTCGGCGGCCTGGCCGTGGGGCTGGTGGCCGGCCTGGGCCGGCTGTCGCACAGCAAATGGGTGACGGGGCCGCTGCGCGCCTTCGTCGAGGTCTTTCGCTGCACGCCGGTGCTGGTGCAGCTGGTATGGTTCTATTACGCGCTGCCCGTGCTCACGGGCATCGAGATGTCGGCTCCCATGGCGGCGGCGCTGTGCCTGTCCCTGTATGGCGGCGCGTTCTATTCCGAGATCATCCGCGGCGGCATCATTTCCATCGACCCGGGGCAGACCGAGGCCGGGCAGGCGCTGGGCATGACGCGCTTTCAGGTCATGCGCCGGGTGGTGCTGCCCCAGGCCTTCAAGCGCATGGTGCCGCCCCTGATGAGCCAGTCCATCATGCAGCTCAAGAACACCTCGCTGCTGTCCGTGCTGGCCGTGCCGGACCTGCTGTACCAGGGCCAGGTGATCGCGCACGACACCTATCGTCCGCTGGAGGTCTACACCTTCATCGCCGTGGCGTATTTCGTGATCCTGCTGCCGGCCACGATGTGGGCCAAGCGCATGGAGCAGAACCATTCTTCGGGCAAGGAGGCGTAAGCGATGTCTGCTCCAGTGATCGAGATCAGAGGCCTGAGGAAATCCTTCGGAGATCTGGCCGTGCTCAAGGACATCCACCTGACGGTGGAGCGCGGCTCCGTGGTGGCGCTGATCGGGCCGTCCGGCTCGGGCAAGTCCACGCTGCTGCGCTGCGTGAACCTGCTGACCGTGCCCGACGGCGGCGAGATTCGCGTCGGCGAGCAGTCGCTGTCCTTCTGCGGCAAGGACACCCAGCTGCCGGCCGACAAGGTGCTCGCGGGCTTTCGCGCCCGTACCGGCATGGTGTTCCAGCACTTCAATCTGTTCCCGCACATGACCGTGCTGCAGAACGTGATGGAAGGGCCGGTCACCGTGCTCAGGAAGAGCCGGCCCGAGGCCGAGGCCAGGGCGCGTGCGCTGCTGGCCAAGGTGGGCCTGGCCGAGCGCGCCGACATGTATCCCGACAGGATGTCGGGCGGCCAGAAGCAGCGCGTGGCCATTGCCCGTGCCCTGGCCATGGAGCCCGGCGTCATGCTGTTCGACGAGGCGACGTCGGCGCTGGATCCCGAGCTGGTGGCCGAGGTGCTGGGCGTGATCCAGTCGCTGGCCAGGGAGGGCATGACCATGATCCTGGTCACCCACGAAATCGCGTTCGCGCGTGAAGTGGCCGACAAGGTGGTGTTCATGCGCGACGGGGTGGTGGTGGAATCCGGGCCACCGTCCCAGGTGATCGATAACCCCGAGCAGGAGGCGACGCGCAGTTTTCTGGGCCGCATCCTGGGGAGAGCACAGGTCGCGTGACCGGGGTCGACAAGGCTGGCTTGCGCACGACAGAACCAGCGCGCACTGCCGCGATGCGCTCCTGCGGGAGCATGTTCTACAAGGATGGGGTATGGAATACCGTTTGGATGAAACCGATCGCCAGTTGCTGCGCCTGCTGCAGACCAATGCACGGGCCTCGACCGCACACCTGGCCCGGCAGATGAATCTGGCCCGCACCACGGTGGTGGCGCGCATTGCCAAGCTCGAGCAGGAGGGCGTGATCGCGGGCTACGGGGTGCGCCTGGGTTCGCGCCTGGAGCAATCGGCCGTGCGCGCCTATTGCGGCATCCGCGTGCAGCCCAAGACGGCGACCTCGGTGATGCAGGCGCTCAACCGCTTCACCGAAGTGGAGGAAGTCTCGGCCGTCAGCGGCCAGTATGACTACATGGTGTTCGTACGCTGCGAGAGCAATGAAAAGCTCGACGCCCTGCTGGACCGCATCGGCCTGATCGACGGCATTCAGCAGACCTATACCTCGGTGGTGCTGAGCCGCAAGATCGACCGCCGCACGACGGCCGAAGTGGTGAGCCAGCCCGCCTGAACGAGCCGCGCAATTCGCCCCTGGCCCCTGGCGGCGCACTCGCCGCCAGGTTGGAATGAGGTTGAAAACGCATTCAAACGCTTATGTGGCAAGCGCTTGAAGCTATGAAAAAAGGACTTGTCTGCCGGCTGGCCGCCCCGGCCAGCCAGTCCTGCCTACAGAAAGCGGCTGGCCCTGAACGGATGGGGGTCCAGCGGCAGCCGGGTGTCGCCCTGCATGAGGGCGCCCAGCAGCGCGGCCGTGCCCGGACCGGTGGAAAAGCCGATGTGCTGATGGCCAAAGGCCAGCCACAGGCCGGGGCGGCCCGGCATTTCGCCGATCACGGGGCGGGAGTCGGGCAGGGTGGGGCGGCGGCCCATCCACAGCGGCTGGTCCAGGCGCGGGCCCAGCGGCAGCGCCTGGCGCGCGGCGGCTTCGGCCAGCTCCAGCTGCACGGGCTTCATCGGAGCGTCGCAGTCATTGAGTTCCACGCCCGTGGACAGGCGCATGCCGTGCTCCATGGGCGAGAGCACATAGCCGCCTGCCGTGTCGTAGATGGGCCGCTGCAGCGACCTGGCGCCGGCGCCCTCTGCATAGTGCAGGTGATAGCCGCGCTCGAAGCCCATGGGGATTTCCACGCCCAGGCCGGCCAGAAACTGCCGGCTCCACGGGCCCAGGGCCACCACCACGCGGTCATAGGCCTGGCCCGTACCGCTGCTGTCGATCACGGTCCATAAGCCATCGCCCGTCTGCTGCACCGTGCGCAGCTCCGTGGTCTGCACACGTCCGCCGCGCGCGGCAAAGGCATCGGCGTAGGCCCTGACCACGGCGCCCGGGCTGTTGACGGAATAGCTGTCCTTGATCCACAGGGCCTTGGCAAAGAGGGGGTTGAGCACGGGCTCGAGCGCCTGCAGCTCGCCAGCCTGCAGCTCCTGCGTGGCAATGCCGTATTGCGCCATGGTCTCGCGGCCCAGCCGTGCGCCAGGCGCCTCGAAGCTCGCCGCGTGGCGGTAGAGAAACAGCCAGCCGTTGTCGCGTAGCCTATCGAGCGCGTTGACTTCGGCGAGCAGGCGGCGATGCTCGTCGGTGGACAGGCGGATCAGGCTGTCGAGCGCCGCGGTGGTCTCGCGGAACACGCTGCGGCGCGCATTGCCGACAAAGCCCAGGGCCCAACGCAGATTGGAAGCCACGAAGGCCGGGCTGTAGCGAAAGCCCGTACCCCGGTTCCCGAGCAGGCCGGGCAGCGTACCCCAGAGCCTGGGATGGTTGAACGGCATGAGCGAGCTGCGCGCGATCACGCCGGCATTGCCGTAGGAGGTTTCAAGGCCCGGCGCACGCCGGTCCAGCAAGGTGACGGCCATGCCGCGGCGCTGCAGTTCGAGCGCGGTGGCCACGCCGACCATGCCTGCGCCGAGTACGGCGACGGAAGGGGTTGTCATGAGTGCATGTGCGCTGCGGTACAAGGCTTGCGCAGCGCCGTGGGGGTCCATCGGAACAAAGGGCTGCCGTGCGCCTGCACGTCGGCCTGGCCTCCATTGTCGCGCTGCAGCGGGGCGGGCGCGGCGTTCGCCGCAGGATTTTCCCGTGCGGGCAGGCTTTCAGCCCACGATCACGCGCGGCTCGCCGGCTTCCATGCGGCCCACGACGGCAGCTTCGGCAAAGCCTCCATCGGCAAAGACCTGGAGCACCTGTTGGGCGGCTTCCGAGGTGCAGGACACCAGCAGGCCACCCGAAGTCTGCGGGTCCGTCAGCAAGGCACGCTGCGCGTCGCCCAGGCCGGCCGGCAGCTGCACATGCTGGCCGTAGGAGGCCCAGTTGCGGCCCGAGGCGCCTGTGAAGATGCCTTGCTCGGCCAGGGCCTGCACGCCGGGCAGCACCGGCAGCCTGCGGCTGTCGATGCGGGCCGTGAGCTGCGCGCCGCGGGCCAGTTCCAGGCCGTGGCCCAGCAGGCCGAAGCCCGTCACATCGGTCAGCGCGTGCACGCCTTCCAGCCTGGACAGCGCTGCGCCCGGGCGGTTGAGCTGGGTGGTGGCATGCACCATGGCGCGGTAGCCGGCCTCGTCGAGCAGATTTTTCTTGAGTGCGGCCGACAGAATGCCGACGCCCAGCGGCTTGCCCAGGATCAGAACGTCGCCGGCTTTGGCATCGGCGTTGCGCTTCATCTGCCTGGGGTTGACGATGCCTATGCCCACAAGCCCGTAAATGGGTTCGACCGAATCGATGGAATGGCCGCCGGCCAGCGGAATGCCGGCATCGCGGCAGACCGATTCGCCGCCTTCGAGGATCTTGGCGATCACGTCGTGGGGCAGCACGTTGATGGGCATGCCGACGATGGCCAGGGCCATCAGCGGCGTGCCGCCCATGGCATAGATGTCGGACAGTGCATTGGTGGCGGCGATGCGGCCGAAGTCGTACGGATCGTCGACGATGGGCATGAAGAAGTCCGTGGTCGCGACGATGGCCTGCTCGTCGTTGATGCGGTAGACGGCTGCATCGTCCGCAGTCTCCGTGCCCACGAGCAGGTCGGGAAAGAACTGCCGGGGCAGATTGCTCCTGGCCAGCAGTTCGGACAGCACGCCGGGCGCGATCTTGCAGCCGCAGCCGCCGCCATGGGACAGGGAGGTGAGTCGGGGAGCTTGGATGGTATCGATGGTCATTGGAGATTCTTTGGCTGGCGGTACGGGCGGCTCGCGCAGCCTGCATGCGCGGGCCGGCGCGGGAAACCGAAATCGGTGCAAGTATTATCGGCAGCCCGCGCCTGCTCTGCGCGGACAGTGGGACAAGCATGCGGCTGCGTGCTGTAATTGCGGGGCTTTTTGCTGGAGAAGGCTTACATGGCGTTCTCCAAAATTGTGAAAAAATGTTTGTCCTCGGACGTGCACCGCTTGCCGTGGGCCATCCGCAGGGCCGCCGCAGTCCCCATGGAGCCGTTGTTGACATCTTTCAAGCCAGATCGTGGTCATGGAGTGCCTCCCCGCTGTGCCGGCGGCCGGGCATGGTTGCTTGCCGCCTGCCTAGCCTGGACGGCCGTGTCTGCGCGGGCGGACGCCGCGGCCGAAGACCATGTGCAGGGCGTCGCGCGCACGGTGATCGGCATCCTGGGCTACACGCATTGGCCGGCTGAAAGCGGAGGGCTGCGCCTGTGCGTGGTCGGCTCCACGGAATATGCGGCCGGGCTGATGCACAGCTCGGGGCAGGCGGTGGGCAGCCGCCAGCTTGACGTCAGGCGGGTGGAACTGGATCAGGTGAAGAACGCCGACTGCGACGGCATCTATGCCGGCGAGATGGACGAGCAGCAATGGCGCAGCCTGATGCGGCAGCAGGACGGCCGACCGCTGCTGACCATCAGCGAGCGCGGTGCGCTGTGCCGTATCGGCGCCATGTTCTGCCTGCGGCGCCAGGGCGAAGGGCCGGGCTTCGAGGTCAACCTGGATTCCGTGGCGCGCAGCGGCCTGCGCATCAGCCCCAAGGTGCTGCAGCTGGCCCGTACCAAGGCGGCGCCATGAGCTTGCCCATGAGCAGCAATGATTCATTGCATGCGGTGATCCGCCGTGCCCATCTGCGCATGGCGGGCATGGCCATTTCGCTGGCCGGCGTGCTGCTGCTGCTGGTCGGCGTGGTGGTGCTGCGCCTGTACCTGCTCAACAACCTGCATCTGATAGCCCGCTCGCTGGCCTATACGGCCGAGGCATCGCTGGTCTTCAACGACCGTGACGAGGCGGCGCGGATGCTGGAGCAGATGCTGCGCGGCGAGGATGTGGCGCGGGCCCAGGTGTTCGATGAGCGGGGGCAGGTGTTTGTGCGCTGGTCTTCGGGCCAGTCCGCCACTGGCGGTGCCGGCGAGGTGCTGGCCGCCGTCATCGGGATGCAGCCTGGAGAGGCCGAAGTGCGCCAGAACGGCAAGCCGGTCGGGCGAGTGGTGCTCTACAGCGACGGCGCCGGCTTTGTGCGTTTTCTCTGCGCCGGCCTGGCGGTGCTGGCCTTGTGTGTGGGCATCAGCGGCTATCTGGGCATGCGCCAGTCGCGCCGCATGCTGGCGGATATCGCGGAGCCGCTGCAGCAACTGGCCCGGGTGGCCCGGGCCGTGCGGCACGACCGTTCCATGGACCAGCGCGTGCCTGCCGCCCGCATTGCCGAACTGAACGAACTGGGCGACGACTTCAACGCCCTGCTGTCCGAGCTGCAGATGCGCCACGAGCGCCTGCAGCAGCAGAACTCCGTGCTGGAACTGAAGGCTTCGCGCGACAGCCTGACCGGCCTGGCCAACCGCTCGCATTTCGAGCAGCGCCTGCGGCAGGCGCTGCTCGATGCGGACCAGGCGGGGCGCAAGCTGGCCGTGTTGTTCCTGGACAACGACCGCTTCAAGCAGGTCAACGATGTCTATGGCCACGCGGCGGGCGATGCATTGCTCAGGGCCGTGGGAGAGAGGTTGCATTCGCTGGTGCGCGAGGCGGACCTGGTCGCCCGCCTGGGCGGTGACGAATTCGCCATCCTGCTGTACCCGGTCGGCGGCGTGGACGATGCCCGGCTCGTGGCGGACAAGATCGAAGAGGCAATGCGCGAACCTGTGGTGACCGGTACAGGCGTGCTGCTGAATCCTTCGGTCAGCGTCGGCATTGCCGTCTTTCCGCGCCATGGCCGCGACATGGAGACATTGCTGAACCATGCGGACCAGGCCATGTACGAAGCCAAACTTGCGCGGCATGCCGGGCATGCCGCCATCAGGGGATGATGCATATGGAATGGAACAGAAAGATTCTGGGTGGGTGGCGGTTCATGGACTGGAGCCGCTGGTGCATGGCCATGGCACTGGCCCTGCTGCTGGCTGCCTGCCAGACCCCGCAGCCCCAGGGCCTGACAGCACAGCAGCAGCAGGTCCTGAAGGCCCAGGGCTTCGCGCCCGGCGAGGATGGCTGGGAGCTGCAGATGTCGGGCAAGCTGCTGTTTGAATTCGACTCCGCAGAAGTCGGTCAGCAGGCGCGGGGCAAGGTCTTGGATCTGGCACGGGCGCTGCTGAAGGAGGGCATAGACCGGTTGCGCGTGGAAGGCTATACGGACGACCGCGGCAGCGATGCCTACAACCTGCGGCTGTCCCTGCGCCGGGCGCAGGCCGTGGCGGATGTGCTGGCGGAGGCCGGCATGCCCAGGCAGAACATCGAGGTCAAGGGGCTGGGCCGGGCGGCACCCGTGGCGGCGGGCAATGCTGCGGAAAACCGCCGCGTGGCCATCATCGTGCCCCTGCTGTAGCTGCCGGCACAGTGGCGGAAAGCAGCTGGAGTCGAACCAACCCGGGAGCGGCTGACGCCCCCCACCGGGTTTGAAGCCCGGCCGCGCCACCGGGCGCGATTGCCTTCCTTCTTGTAGAAGATGCGCGGATTGTATCCAGCATTCATGGCTGCCGGGACCAACTGCAGCCGCCCGCCCTCTATGAATGCTGTAGCAACCGGCGCTTGTCCTTGCCGGGCCGCAGGCTATGCGGTGCGGACGGCGCTGCCGGCAGCCGGGGCCGGCTTCCATTGCACATCGGGCCGCAGCAAATGGGCGTCGCGCACGCGGCGCGTATAGCCGATGCGGTCGAAGAACTCCAGGATCTGGATGGCGCGCTTGCGGCCCAGGCCCGTGGCATCGCGAAAGGCCCGGGCTTCGACTTGCGCATTGTCGGCTCCGCTGGCCAGGGCTGCCACCAGCGCCGCCAGCTCGTCCATGCAGGATGCGGCATAGAACAGGTCCTTGACCACCTGGAACAGCTGGCCCTGGCGCGAGAGCTTGCGCAGCAGCTGGCGCACCACTTCCTCGCCCGCGCCATGGTCGCGGGCCAGATCGCGCACCCAGGGCGGATCGAAGCGGCCGGCCGCAATCGCGGGCAGCAGCTTCTGGGCCAGAGCCTGTTCCGCATCCGAAAGCTGCACGCTGTGGCCCGGCAGGTGCAGCCAGGCGCCTGTGCCGGCCAGCTGCCGCTGCGCAAGCAGACTGTCGAGCAGCCCCTGGTACAGCGCATCGTGCGCCGCCTGCTGCAGGCCGGGCAGGGCCATGCGGCGCAGGCGCGCCGCATTCACGCCGGGCTCGTCGGGCGATTTCTCGTGGAAGCGCGTCAGCGTCTGCAGCACCTGCGCCTGCAGTGCCTGCCAGCGGGCGGCATCCATGACCAGGGCATCGTCGCCAGCCATGGGCAGATGGACCGCATGCGCGGGCAGCTGGTCTGCATGAAGGGCCCGGCCGGCCAGGCGCATGAGCTGCGACAGCGCAGTGCCATAGGGTGCCTGGGCTATCAGCGGCGCAAGGTCGCCATGCGCAACCAGCTGTTCGATGGCATCGAGGTAGGCCATGCGCTCGGCGCCGCGGCGCTTGCGCGCGGGAGCGTAGGGGTCCAGCACCATGCCGCCGGCGATCGTGCGGGTGGCCTGCGCGTTGCGCAGGATCAGGCGGTCGCCGGGCATGGCAAACACGGGTGAGTCAAGTACCAGCTGCGCGCGCGCCGCGGTGCCGGGGGCGATCGGGTCGTCCTGCAGCAAGGCCACATGGCCGGTGCAGCGCCGTGTGCCCAGGTGAACATGCACGGGCGTCCACTGCTGCATGGGCGCGGCATCGGCCAGCAGCTGCAGCGCGATGTCGATGCGATCCGTGGCCTGCAGCGCGCGTGCATCGGCCACCCAGTCGCCGCGCTCGATGTCCTCCCTGGCAATGCCTGCGAGATTGAGCGCGCAGCGCTGGCCGGCCACGCCGGTGTCGCTGGACTGGTTCTGCGCATGGATGCTGCGCACGCGCACCGCCCTGCCGCTTGCCGAATGCAGCAGCGTGTCGCCCACGGCCACCTGCCCGCCGAAGACGGTGCCGGTCACCACCGTGCCCTGGCCGGCCAGCGTGAAGACGCGGTCCACTGCAAGGCGGAACAGCCCGTCGCGTTTGCGCGCGGGCATGGCCTGGGCCTGCTGGTCGAGGTGCTGGCGCAGCGCAAAGATGCCTGAAATGTCGGGGTTGTCGGCCACTGCCGCCGCGGTCTCGAAGATTGGCGAGCCGGCCAGGGCCGTGTCCGCGAGCAGCGCGGCGATCTGCCCGCGCACTTCGTCGATGCGCGTGCGCGGCACACGGTCCACCTTGGTCAGGGCCACCGTGCCCTGCCGGATGCCCAGCAGCTGCAGGATCTCCAGGTGCTCGCGGGTCTGGGGCATGATGCCGTCGTCCGCTGCCACCACCAGCAGCGCGTGGTCTATGCCCACGGCGCCGGCGGCCATGGTGTGCACGAATTTCTCATGGCCCGGCACGTCGATGATGCCCAGCACATCGCCATTGGGCAAAGGCGCGTAGGCATAGCCCAGCTCGATGGAAATGCCGCGTGCCTTTTCCTCCTTGAGGCGATCGGTTTCCACGCCGGTCAGGGCGCGCACCAGGGTGGTCTTGCCGTGGTCGATATGGCCGGCGGTGCCGATGATCATGTGTGGGTCGCTCCGTGTCGCACCGCGTTGCCGATGCGGTCAATCTTTTTGATGGAAATCATCTCAGGATGCTTGATTGGCAGGCGTTTCTTGCTATCTTCCCAGTAGCGAAAGCTGTTCGCTGAAGGCGTGCTGCATGGCCGCCTCCAGGCAGCGCAGGTCCAGCCACAGCGCGTCATCGCGCAGGCGCGCGATCACGGGGCGGGGCAGGGCGCGCAGGCGCGCTTCCAGCTGTGCGAGCTGGCGGCCTGCCTGCCTGCCGCTGGCCGGATGGATCCTGAGGCCGAAGCTGGGCAGGCTTTCAACGGGCAGGGCGCCGCTGCCGATCTGGCTGGTCATGGGCGCGGGCTCGACCACGAAGGCCGGGCCCAACGCCTGTTGCAGCACGGGCTGCAGCTGCAATGCCTGTGCCTGCATGTCGGCCTGCGGCCGGGTGAACAGGCGCAGCGTGGTCAGCTGCTCGGCCAGCTTTTCGGGATGCAGGTACAGGCGCAGCGTGGGCTCCAGCGCCGCCAGCGTGATCTTGCCCACGCGCAGCGCTCGCTTGAGAGGGTTCTTCTTGATCCGGGCGATCAATGCCTTTTTGCCCACGATGATGCCGGCCTGCGGGCCGCCGAGCAGCTTGTCGCCGCTGAAGGTGACGAGGTCGGCGCCGGACTCGATGGTCTCGCGCACCGTGACCTCGTAGGGCAGTCCCCATTCGCGCAGGTCGATGAGGGTGCCGCTGCCCAGGTCGACGATCATGGGCAGGCCCTTGTCGTGCGCAATGCGGGCCACCTGCGCATCGCTCACGGCCTTGGTGAAGCCGGTGATGGCGTAGTTGCTGCAATGCACCTTCATGAGTGCGGCCGTGCAGTCGGTGACCGCTTCGCTGTAGTCGCGCTCATGGGTGCGGTTGGTGGTGCCCACTTCCACCAGGCGCGCGCCGGCGCGCGTCATCACATCGGGGATGCGGAATGCGCCGCCGATTTCCACCAGCTCGCCGCGGGAGACAACCACTTCCCTGCGCTCGCCGGCCGCAGCCAGCGTGGAAAGCACCAGCAGCACGGCCGCGGCATTGTTGTTGACGATGGTGGCGGCCTCCGCGCCCGTGAGCTCGCAGATCAGCGCCTCCACCAGATCGTCGCGGTCGCCGCGCCCGCCGTCTTCGAGGTCGTATTCCAGATTGGCCGGGGACGTCATGGCCTGTACCACGGCATCCACGGCCGCCTGCGGCAGCAGCGCGCGGCCCAGATTGGTGTGCAGCACCGTCCCCGTGAGATTGAAGACGGTGCGCAGCCTGGGGGCAAAGCGCCGCTGCAGGCGCAGCCCCGCCGCCTGCACAATGCTTGCCGGATCCGCCTGCAAGCCGGCCGCGGGCGCTTCCTCGCCGCCCAGCAATTGCTGGCGCAGGCTGCCCAGCACGTCGCGCACGGCCCGGGTGCAGGCATCCAGGCCATAGGCTTCGCGCAAGGGCTGCAGGCTCGGGTGCAGCAGGATCTTGTCCACGGCCGGCAACTGGGAAGGGTGCGTGATGTCAGCGGTTGGGGGCTCGGGCGCTTGTGTGGCGTGCATGGGTGCTTCGGGAAGTGAAGTGGGCGCGAGATTCCTGCCGATGCGGGCGGTCATCGTCCTGAAATGAAAAAGGCGGCTGGCGCAAGGCCTGCCGCCCTTTATTGTGGCGCAGCGGACAGGTTGTCAGGCGCAGGGATCGATCAGCGCGCTGTCCGCCTCGGCCTCGGCCTGCTCCTCGGCAAACGCCACGTAGAGCAGCGGGTTGGGACTGGCCCGCTGGAATCGGGTTTCGCTCATCAGCAGATCCAGCATCAGCGTGGCCAGGTCGTCGGCCAGCGGGTCGACCATGGGATTCTTTTCCTGGTTGACGATCTTGCGGTAGCTGCCGCACTCGTCGCAGGTTTCGGCCAGAACTTCCTCGCCCGCGCCTTCGACACCCTGGTAATGAATGCCCTTGGTCGATGCGCAGTGCGAGCATTTGACGCGCACCATCTGCCATTCGCAGGCACAGGTGCCGCAGTGCAGATAGCGGTGGCCGGCGGCCCTGCCGCCGATGCGGACCACGCTGGCCACGGGCTCGCTGGCGCAGACCGGGCAGATGGTGGCCGGATCGGTGTAGGGCACGTCCTGGGCCGTGAGGTCGGCGGTGCGCCGGGTGAACGTGACCTGCAGCGCCGCCATGATGAAGGGCGCCATGCCCACGTGGCGCGCGGCGACTTCCTTTTGCAGCAGCTTCCTGGCGATGTCGTCACGCGTCTCGGCCGGCAGGCTGCGCAGCTCCTGCAGCAGCGGCTGCAGCGGCGCGGGCAGGGCGGCGGACCGATCGCCGTCCTGCAGCGTGTCCAGCATGGCGTCCAGCACGCCTTGCCAGGCCGGATCGATGTTCTCCACGGCGGGCAGCAGCGGCATCGAGTGCTCCTGCGCCCGCGCGATCTGTGCGGCATCGGGCGCTGCCAGCGTGAGGCCGGCGGCCGCCTTGTGCTGGGCGTCCATGATCTTCGCGACGAACTGCAGGTAGTCGGCAATGGGATTGCCGTCGGCCAGCTGGCGCAGCCGGGCCGCGCGCTCGGCAAAAAGGCTGGCCGTCGCCGGCAGGAGCACGCGGGGAAAACTGGTGTGGTCCAGGGCTTCGATCTCGCCAGGTTGAAGAATGCGTTGCATTGGCAGGGATCTCCAAAAAGTTCAGCCGCCAAGCGCCTGGTGAGCGCTTGGCGGCCGGATGTCAGAACAAGGGGGCGTCAGTCGTTGTCACCGGTGACCTTACGGTACCAGCCGCGGTGGTGCTGCTTGGCCCAGGCGCGGGTCACCGTGCCATAGAGCATGGCGCGGATCGTACCGCGGGTCCAGATGGCCGCGTAGACGTGCAGGATGATCAGGCCGATCATCCACACGGCCGCGACGGCGTGGACCAGCGATGCCGCGCGTACCACGTTCACGGGCAGCGTCCACCAGGCGCGCCACATCAGAAAGCCGGTGACGACGATGAACAGCATGCCGATGACCAGGCCCCAGAACAGGAGCTTCTGGCCGCCGTTGTACTTGCCCTGCTCGGGCATGTCATGGTCATCGCCATCGATCATCTTGTTGACGTTCTTGAGCCATTCGATGTCGCGGGGCTCCACGACATTGAGCTTGGCAAAACGGCCGGCCATGACGATGAAGAACAGGGCCATCACCACCCCGATGTAGGGGTGCAGGATGCGGGTCCACGGGCCGCCGCCGAACAGGTTGGTCAGCCAGAAGAACGCCGGATGGAAGAACGCCAGGCCGGACAGGGCCAGCAGGATGAAGCAGATGCCCACGATCCAGTGGTTGGCACGTTCCGACGCGGTGTAGCGTACGAGGTCACGAGGATTGCGTTGCATCAGCGGGCCTCCTTTCCGGCGCTGTGGGCGGCACTGTCGGCAGCCCGGTCCTTGCGTTCCATTTCATCCTCGAGATCCTTGGACACGTCGTTCGGACCCTTGGTGATGTAGTGGAACAGGCTGCCGACGGCGGCGGCGCCCAGTGCCGCCATGGCCAGCGGCTTGGCGACGCCCTTCCACAGGGACACCATGGGGCTGATCGACGGATCGTCGGGCAGGCCCTTGTACAGCGAAGGCTTGTCCGCGTGATGCAGCACGTACATCACATGCGTGCCGCCCACGCCCTGCGGGTCGTACAGGCCAGCCTCGGCATAGCCGCGCTCCTTGAGGTCGACCACGCGGTGCGCGGCCTGCTCCTTCATGGCATCCTTGGTGCCGAACATGATGGCGCCCGTGGGGCAGGTCTTGACGCAGGCGGGTTCCTGGCCGACGGCCACGCGGTCCGAGCACAGCGTGCACTTGTAGGCCTTCTTGTCCTTCTTGGAGATGCGCGGGATGTTGAACGGGCAGCCGGTCACGCAGTAGCCGCAGCCCACGCACTGATCCTGCTGGAAGTCCACGATACCGTTTGCATACTGCACGATGGCGCCGGGAGACGGGCAGGCCTTGAGGCAGCCGGGATCCTCGCAGTGCATGCAGCCGTCCTTGCGGATCAGCCACTCCAGGTTGCCCGTGGCTTCGTTCTCGTACTCGGTAAAGCGCATCACGGTCCACGATTCCGACGTGAGATCCGTCGGGTTGTCGTAGACGCCGGCTGCAGCCGTACCGATCTCGTCGCGCAGGTCGTTCCACTCCATGCAGGCGGTCTGGCAGGCTTTGCAGCCTATGCACTTGGAAACGTCGATCAGCTTGGCCACCTCGCCCGAATGGGCGCCACGCGCGCCGGGGGCGGGCGTGGTGGTGGCCGAGCGGCGCTTGATATCTAAAGACATGGTGGATGACATCAGCTGCTCCTTAGATCTTTTCCACCTTCACGAGGAAGGTCTTGGATTCAGGGGTCAAGCTGTTACCGTCACCCACCGAGGCCGTCAGGTTGTTGGCCAGATAGCCCTTGCGTCCCGTGGACGAGAAGCCCCAGTGGATCGGCACGCCCACGTGGTGGATGGTCTTGCCGTCGATCTTCATGGGCTTGATGCGCTTGGTCACGATGGCTGCCGCCTTCACGAAGCCGCGCTTGGAACTGACCTTGACCTTCTGCCCGGTTTCGATGCCGAGCTCCTTGGCCAGCGCCTCGCCGATTTCCACGAACTGCTCGGGCTGGACGATGTTGTTCAGCTGCACGTGCTTGGTCCAGTAGTGGAAGTGCTCGGTCAGGCGGTAGGTCGTGCCCACGTGCGGGAACTCGCTGGGCGAGCCTGCCGTGTCCTTGACCGAGTCGAAGATGCGCATCGCGGGGTTGATGACAGCCTGCTTGTTGTTGGGATACATGGGGTTGTAGCCCAGCGGGTTGTCGAAAGCCTCGTAGTGCGTGGGGAACGGTCCCTCGTTCATGCCCTTGCGCGCAAAGAAACGCGCAACGCCCTCTGGGTTCATGATGAAGGGGTTGGTGGTCTCGGGCGGCATGGTCAGGCCCATGTCGGGCACATCGAAGCCGGTCCAGCTGGTGCCGTTCCACTTGACGAGCGCACGCTTGGGGTTGAATGGCTTGCCTTCGCGGTCGCAGGATGCGCGGTTGTACAGCACGCGGCGGTTGGCCGGCCAGGCCCACGCCCAGTTCAGCGTGTTGCCCAGACCGCTGGGGTCCGAGTTGTCGCGGCGCGCCATCTGGTTGCCGGACGAGGTCCAGCAGCCGGCCCAGATCCAGCAGCCGCCCAGCGTGGAGCCGTCGTCGCGCATTTCGCCGAAGCCCGCCAGCTGCTCGCCGGCCTTGCGAATGACCTTGCCTTCGGCGTCCTTCAGGTCCACGAGCGCGCGGCCGTTGTATTCCTTGGCGATCTCGTCGGCACCGGGATGGGCCGCCTGGGCGTAGGGCCAGTACAGATTGACGATGGGGTCGGGGAACTTGCCGCCGTCCTTCTGGTACAGAGCCTTCATGCGCAGGTGCAGTTCGGACATGATGTTGATGTCCGTCTTGGCCTCGCCCGGCGGCTCGGCCGCCTTCCAGTGCCACTGCAGCACGCGCGAGGAGCTGACCACGGCGCCGTCTTCCTCGGCAAAGCAGGTCGTGGGCAGGCGGAACACCTCGGTCTGGATGGATGCGGAGTCCACGTCGTTGAACTCGCCATGGTTCTTCCAGAACTCGGAGGTCTCGGTGACCAGCGGGTCCATGATGACCAGGAACTTGAGCTTCTTGAGGCCTTCGCGCACGCTGTTGCTGTTGGCCAGCGCCGCCAGGGGGTTGAAGCCCTGGGCGATGTAGCCGTTGACCTTGCCCTGGTTCATCAGTTCGAAGATCTGCAGCATGTCGTACTGGCGGTCGAGCTTGGGCAGGTAGTCATACGCCCAGTTGTTCTCGGCCGTCGCCGCGGGGCCCCACCAGGCCTTCATCAGGCTCACATGGAACTTGGGCGTGTTCTGCCAGTAGTTCATCTGGCCCGGACGCAGCGTCTTGGGTGTGCGCGCGGCGATGTACTGCTGATAGTCCTGCTCTGCGTCATTGGGCAGCGTCAGGTAGCCGGGCAGAGAGCCCGAAAGCAGGCCCAGGTCCGTCAGGCCCTGGATGTTGGAGTGGCCGCGCAGCGCGTTCATGCCGCCGCCAGCCACGCCGATGTTGCCCAGCAGCAGCTGGATCATGGCGCCGCAGCGCAGCATCTGCGCGCCGATGGTGTGCTGGGTCCAGCCCAGGGCGTACATGATGGTGGCCGAGCGTCCGGCCTGCGCCGTCGAGGCCAGCTTCTCGCACACATGCAGGAACTTTTCCCTGGGCGTGCCGCAGATCGCCTCGACCTTCTCGGCGGTGTAGCCGGCGTAGTGCTTCTTGAGCAGCTGATAGACGCAGCGCGGATGCTCGAGCGTGGGGTCGATCTTGACGAAGCCGTCGTCGCCCAGCTCATAGTCCCAACTGCTCTTGTCGTAACTGCGCTTTTCGGGGTTGTAGCCCGAGAAGATGCCGTCGTCGAATGCGAAGTCCTCGCGCACGATGAACGAGAAGTCCGTGTAGTTCTTCACGTACTCGTGATGGATCTTGTCGTTCGAGAGCAGATAGTTGATCACGCCGCCCAGGAAGGCGATGTCGGAACCGGAACGGATGGGCGCATAGAAGTCGGCCACCGATGCCGAGCGGTTGAAGCGCGGATCGACCACCATGAAGTGAGCCTTGTTGTGCTCCTTCGCTTCGGTCACCCACTTGAAGCCGCAGGGGTGTGCTTCGGCGGCATTGCCGCCCATGATCAGGATAACGTCCGCGTTCTTGATGTCGACCCAATGGTTCGTCATCGCTCCACGGCCAAACGTCGGGGCAAGACCTGCCACCGTCGGGCCGTGTCAGACACGTGCTTGGTTGTCGAATGCAAGAAGGCCCCAGGAACGGGCCACTTTGTGCGTGACGTAGCCGGCCTCGTTGCTGGCTGCGGAGGCGGCCAGCATGCCGGTGGTGAGCCAGCGGTTGACCTTCTGGCCCTTGTCGTTGGTCTCGATGAAGTTGGCGTCGCGGTCGTCCTTGAGCAGCTTGGCGATGCGGTCCAGGGCTTCATCCCACGACATGCGCTTCCACTCGCTGGAGCCGGGGGCGCGGTATTCGGGGTACTTGAGGCGGTGCGGGCTGTGCACGAAATCCAGCAGCGAGGCGCCCTTGGGGCACAGCGTGCCGCGGTTGACGGGATGGTCCGGGTCGCCTTCCACGTGGATGACGGACAGCTTGGCATTCTTGACGCCGTCGCCCAGCGAGTGCATCAGGATGCCGCAGCCTACGGAGCAGTAGGTGCAGGTCTGGCGGGTGACCGTGGTGGCGGACAGCTTGTACTGCCGCACCTCGGCGAGCGCAGCCGTGGGCGAGAAGCCCATCAGCGCCAGGCTCGAACCCGCCAGCGTCGAGCCAGTCACTTTCATGAACTGGCGTCTGGAGAATTGGACCATGTGGGTACCTTTTCGGATTAACGCTTTTATGTGAAAGCAAATTCTACGTAGGTACCTCTTGACGCCGGTGGTTACAAACCCTGAATTCTTGAGCTGTGCCCTGCGGTATTGATGGCGGCGAGGCTTGTTGCTATGAAATTTAAGCGCTTGGAGGCGGAAACGGGTGGTTTCTCAAGAAAGTGCAACGGCCCAAGGCCATGAAGTCCGCAGGGGCAGTTGTTTGTTTGTCCGGTCAGGGAGGGAGCGCAGGGATGACCACCCTCAGGCTTTGACCTCTCCTTGATCCGATTCCGGCACGGGGGGTATCTCCTGTGCCTTGGATGGAGTCGGCGGGACTTCTACCGGTTTGCCAGCTGGCGCCAGGGCCTCGCCCTGCGGCGACAGCAGGGGCTGCTGCTCCGCCTGGCGCTGCATTTCTGCGAACATGTCCCAGGCAGCGATGAAGAGCGCAGCGATGGCCGGTCCCAGTACAAAGCCCGTCAGTCCGAACACGGCCATGCCGCCCAGCGTGGAGATGAGGACGATGTAGTCGGGCATCTTGGTGTCCTTGCCCGCCAGCAGGGGACGCAGCACGTTGTCGACCAGGCCGATCACCAGAAAGCCATAGGCGGCCAGGACAACGCCCTTGGCCGTATCGCCGGTGGCAAGGAAATAGATGGCGACCGGCCCCCAGACCAGACCGGCCCCCACTGCGGGCAGCAGGGAAAGAAATGCCATGACCACGGCCCACAGCACGGTGGCCTGAATGCCCAGTATCCAGAAGATCAGGCCGCCCAGCGCACCCTGCGCGGCAGCAACGGCGAGATTGCCCTTGACCGTGGCGCGGATGACGGTGGTGAACTTGCTGGCCAGCTCGCGCTTGTGCTCGGGCTCCAGCGGCATCGCTTCGCGGATGCGCTGCATCAGCAGCTTGCCGTCGCGCAGCAGAAAGTACATCAGGTACAGCATCACGCCAAAGCTAACGACGAAGCCCAGTGTGTTCTGTCCCAGGCCCACGGCGCGGGTGGCTGCGAGCTTGCTGGTCTGTACCGCCACCTCGGTGAGCTTTTCCTGGAGCTCGCTCAGCGATCCCAGGTGCAGCCTGTCCAGCCATGGGGTGATCCAGGGTGGCAGTGCGTCGAATATCTGCTGCAGATAATTGGCGGAGGACAGGTTGCCGCTGCTGACCCGCTCGTAGATGGCGGCGGTCTCCCGCACCAGCGAGATGCCGATCAGCACCAGCGGAAGGATGACCACCACAAGGCAGAGCAGCAGGGTCAGCAAGGTGGCCAGGTTGGGGCTTCTGGGCATGCGCACCAGGATGCGCCTGTGCATGGGGGCGAACACGATGACCAGGACCACGCCCCAGAAGATGGCGCCCACGTACTCCCATAGCACCACTCCAAAACCCAGCGTGACGGCCGCCAGCAGCAGGATGAACGTGCGTTTGTGAAGCTGCGAAAGGGGCATTTGATTCCTTGGTTGTCAATAAGCGCCAATGTAAGCGAGTTCGATGAAGGGAAACGCTAGGTCTTTCATAAGAGTACGGCTTTGAAAAGTGGCACAATGCCAGACGCAACCTAAGGCCCTTCCCAGCCACAGTCGCATCCGCCAACCGGTACAGCCGTGTCGCGGAAGGTTCTACAAACCAGCTAATGCTTCCTCAAGGGAGGCGGAGGTCAGCGCAATATGAGCGATCAGTCATCGATCTATCAAGCCTATCAAGGCAATACCTATCTCTTTGGCGGCAATGCGCCGTACGTCGAAGAGATGTATGAGAACTACTTGGCCAACCCCGGCAGCGTGCCGGACTCCTGGCGCGAGTATTTCGATGCCCTGCAACACGTGCCCGCCGTGGACGGCACGGACAGCAAGGACGTTCCCCACCTGCCCGTGATCAATGCCTTTGCCGAGCGTGCAAAGCAGGGCGGCACCAAGGTGGTGGTCGCCTCCGGCGCCGACTCCGAGCTGGGTCGCAAGCGCACCGCCGTGCAGCAACTGATCGCTGCCTACCGCAACGTGGGCCAGCGTTGGGCCGACCTGGATCCTCTCAAGCGCACCGAGCGCCCCGAAATTCCCGAGCTGGAGCCGTCTTTCTACGGCTTCACCGACGCCGACCAGGAAGTGGTGTTCAACACCAGCAATACCTTCTTCGGCAAGGAGTCCATGACGCTGCGCGAGCTGATGAATGCCCTGCGCGAAACGTATTGCGGCACCATCGGCGCCGAATACATGTATGCCACCGACCAGAACCAGAAGCGCTGGTGGCAGCAGAAGCTGGAAACCATCCGCAGCAAGCCTTCGTTCAATGCCGACGAGAAGAAGCGCATCCTGGACCGCCTGACGGCGGCCGAAGGCCTGGAGCGCTATCTGCACACCAAGTACGTGGGCCAGAAGCGCTTCTCGCTGGAAGGCGGCGAATCCTTCATCGCCGCGATGGACGAGCTGATCAATGCCGCCAGCCTCAAGGGCGTGCAGGAAGTCGTGATCGGCATGGCCCACCGCGGCCGCCTGAACGTGCTGGTCAACACCCTGGGCAAGATGCCCAAGGACCTGTTTGCCGAGTTCGACCACACCGCCCCCGAGAATCTGCCCGCAGGTGACGTGAAGTACCACCAGGGCTTCAGCTCCGACGTATCCGCCAAGGGCGGCCCGGTGCACCTGTCGCTGGCGTTCAACCCTTCCCACCTGGAAATCGTGAACCCCGTGGTCGAAGGCTCGGTGCGCTCGCGCATGGACCGCCGCGACGACCCCCATGGCAAGCAGGTGCTGCCCGTGCTGGTGCACGGCGACGCCGCCTTTGCCGGCCAGGGCGTGAACCAGGAAACCCTGGCGCTGGCCCAGACCCGCGGCTACTCCACCGGCGGCACGGTGCACATCATCATCAACAACCAGATCGGCTTCACCACTTCCGATCCGCGCGACGCACGCTCCACGCTGTACTGCACCGACATCGTCAAGATGATCGAATCGCCCGTGCTGCACGTCAACGGCGACGATCCGGAGGCCGTGTGCCTGGCCATGCAGTTGGCGCTGGAATTCCGCATGGAATTCTCCAAGGACGTGGTGGTGGACATCATCTGCTTCCGCAAGCTGGGCCACAACGAGCAGGACACGCCGGCACTGACCCAGCCGCTGATGTACAAGAAGATCGGCGCCCACCCCGGCACCCGCAAGCTGTACGCCGACAAGCTGGCCACGCAGGGCCTGGGCGATACGCTGGGCGACGACATGGTCAAGGCCTACCGCGCCGCCATGGACGAAGGCCGCCACACGGTGGACCCCGTGCTGACCAACTTCAAGAGCAAGTACGCCGTGGACTGGAGCCCGTTCGTGGGCAAGTCCTGGACCGATGCCGGCGACACGGCCATCCCGCTGACCGAGTGGAAGCGCCTGGCCGAGAAGATCACCACCATCCCCGGTACCGTGACGCCGCATGCGCTGGTCAAGAAGGTCTATGACGACCGCGCCGCCATGGGTCGCGGCGAAATCAACGTGGACTGGGGCATGGGCGAGCACATGGCCTTCGCCTCGCTGGTCGCGTCGGGCTACCCCGTGCGCCTGTCGGGCGAGGACTGCGGCCGCGGCACCTTCACGCACCGCCATGCCGTGATCCACGACCAGAAGCGCGAGAAGTGGGACGAAGGCACCTACATCCCGCTGCAGAACGTAGCCGAGAACCAGGCTCCGTTCGTCGTGATCGACTCCATCCTGTCCGAAGAGGCAGTGCTGGGCTTCGAATACGGCTATGCATCCAACGATCCCAACACCCTGGTGATCTGGGAAGCCCAGTTCGGCGACTTCGCCAACGGCGCACAGGTCGTGATCGACCAGTTCATCGCCTCCGGCGAAGTGAAGTGGGGCCGCATCAACGGCATCACGCTGATGCTGCCGCACGGCTACGAAGGCCAGGGGCCCGAGCACAGCTCGGCCCGCCTGGAGCGCTTCATGCAGCTGGCCGCCGACACCAACATGCAGATCGTGCAGCCCACCACGGCCAGCCAGATCTTCCATGTGCTGCGCCGCCAGATGGTGCGCCCGCTGCGCAAGCCGCTGGTCATCATGACGCCCAAGTCGCTGCTGCGCAACAAGGATGCGACCTCGCCGCTGTCCGAGTTCACTGCGGGCGGTTTCCAGACCGTGATCCCCGAGCAGGACGAAGCCGTCGTCAAGAACGCCGCCAAGGTCAAGCGCATCATCGCCTGCTCGGGCAAGGTGTACTACGACCTGGTCAAGAAGCGTGCCGAAGGCGAGGCCAAGGATGTGGCCATCATCCGCGTCGAGCAGCTGTATCCCTTCCCGCACAAGGCCTTCGCTGCCGAAGTCAAGAAGTACAGCAACGCGACCGAGATCGTCTGGTGCCAGGACGAGCCCCAGAACCAGGGCGCCTGGTTCTTCATCCAGCACAACATTCACGAGAACATGCGTGAAGGCCAGAAGCTGGGCTACTCGGGCCGCGCCGCATCGGCTTCTCCGGCTGTGGGTTATTCGCACCTGCACCAGGAGCAGCAAAAGGCGCTGGTCGATGGCGCATTCGCCAAGCTCAAGGGTTTTGTCCTGACCAAGTAAGGCTGTAAACCCACTCACATACGCGGTTACCTCACAGACAAAACACTAGGACTTACGCAAACCAGCATGCATATCGCCGTCTTGCCCATGGGCAGATGCCTTGCTAGAACCTGATTGCGTAAGTCGTCACACTTTTGGAAAGAATTCAAAATGGCTATCGTAGAAGTCAAAGTTCCCCAGCTGTCCGAGTCCATCACGGAAGCCACCATGCTTACCTGGAAGAAGAAGGTGGGCGAGGCCGTGGCCGTCGATGAAATCCTCATCGAGATCGAAACCGACAAGGTCGTGCTCGAAGTGCCCGCTCCCTCGGCTGGCGTGATCACCGAAATCCTGCAGGGCGACGGCGCCACCGTGACGGCCGAGCAGGTGATCGCCAAGATCGACACCGAAGCCGTGGCCGGCGCCGCCGCACCCGCCGCTGCTCCCGCGGCTGCAGCATCGGCTCCTGCCGCAGCGCCCGCCGCTGCCGCTCCCGCCAGCGCCGACAAGAGCGGCGTGGCCATGCCTGCCGCCGCCAAGATCCTGGCCGACAACAACCTGTCCGCCGCCAATGTGGCCGGCACCGGCAAGGATGGTCGCGTGACCAAGGGCGATGCCCTGGCTGCCATCAAGGGTGGCGCTGCCATCCCCACCGGCGTGCCCACCAAGGCCCTGCCCCAGGTCGCCGCACCGGCCGCCAAGGAAGACCTGGGCGAGCGTCCCGAGCAGCGCGTGCCCATGACCCGCCTGCGCGCCCGCATCGCCGAGCGCCTGCTGCAGTCGCAAGCCACCAACGCCATCCTGACCACGTTCAACGAAGTGAACATGGCTCCCGTGATGGAAATGCGCAAGAAGTTCCAGGACCAGTTCGTCAAGGAGCACGGCGTGAAGCTGGGCTTCATGTCCTTCTTCGTCAAGGCCGCGGTGCATGCGCTGAAGAAGTTCCCCGCGGTGAATGCCTCCATCGACGGCAACGACATCGTCTACCACGGCTACTTCGACATCGGCATCGCCGTGAGCTCGCCGCGCGGCCTGGTGGTGCCCATCCTGCGCAACGCCGACCAGATGAGCTTTGCCGACATCGAGAAGAAGATTGCCGAGTTCGGCCAGAAGGCCAAGGAAGGCAAGCTGGGCATCGAAGAGATGACCGGCGGTACCTTCTCCATCTCCAACGGCGGCACCTTCGGTTCGATGATGTCCACCCCCATCATCAACCCGCCCCAGTCGGCCATCCTGGGCGTGCACGCCACCAAGGACCGCGCCGTGGTCGAGAACGGCCAGATCGTGATCCGTCCGATGAACTACCTGGCCATGTCCTATGACCACCGCATCATCGACGGCCGCGAAGCCGTGCTGAGCCTGGTGGCCATGAAGGACGCGCTGGAAGATCCTTCGCGCCTGCTGTTCGACCTGTAATCCGCCACGGGTCCCTCGCACGAAAACCCACCCAGGCCAGGCGCCCAGCGGTGGGTTTTTTCAAGCACCAAACACAAGAGATTTGAGCCATGAGCAAGCAATTTGACGTCATCGTGATCGGCGCCGGCCCCGGCGGCTACATCGCGGCCATCCGCGCGGCCCAGCTGGGCTTCAACGTCGCCTGTATCGACGAGTGGAAGAACGCTGCCGGCGGCGCCGCGCCCGGCGGTACATGCACCAACGTGGGCTGCATCCCCTCCAAGGCGCTGCTGCAGTCGTCCGAGCACTTCGAGCATGCCAACCTGCATTTTGCCGACCACGGCATCTCCACCGGCAAGGTCGAGATGGACGTAGCCAAGATGATCGCCCGCAAGGATGCCATCGTGAAGCAGAACAACGACGGCATCCTGTACCTGTTCAAGAAGAACAAGGTCACCTTCTTCCACGGCCGCGGCTCGTTCGTGAAGGCGGTTGAAGGCGGCTACGAGATCAAGGTGGCCGGCAAGGAAGAGGAAACCATCACCGGCAAGCAGATCGTGGTGGCCACAGGCTCCAATGCCCGCGCGCTGCCCGGCGTGCCCTTCGACGAGGAAAACGTGCTGTCCAACGACGGTGCGCTGCGCCTGGGCAAGACGCCCAAGAAGCTGGGCCTGATCGGCTCGGGCGTGATCGGCCTGGAAATGGGTTCGGTCTGGCGCCGTCTGGGCACGGAAGTGACCGTGCTCGAAGGCATGGACAAGTTCCTGCCCGCCGTGGACGAGCAGATCGCCAAGGAAGCCAAGAAGGCCTTCGACAAGCAGGGCCTGAAGATCGAGCTGGGCGTGAAGGTCGGCGAAGTCAAGGTCGGCAAGAAGGGCGTGTCCGTGGCCTACACCAACGCCAAGGGCGAAGCCCAGACGCTGGACGTGGACAAGCTGATCGTCTCCATCGGCCGCGTCCCCAACACCAATGGCCTGAACGCCGAAGCCGTGGGCCTGCAGCTCGACGAGCGCGGCTGCATCGTGGTCGACGACCTGTGCAAGACCAATCTGCCCGGCGTGTGGGCCGTGGGTGACGTGGTGCGCGGCCCCATGCTCGCGCACAAGGCCGAGGAGGAGGCCGTTGCCGTGGCCGAGCGTATCGCCGGCCAGCACGGCCATGTGAACTTCGGCACCATTCCCTGGGTGATCTACACCAGCCCTGAAATCGCCTGGGTGGGCCGTACCGAGCAGCAACTCAAGGAGCAGGGCGTCAAGTACAAGGCCGGCAGCTTCCCGTTCCTGGCCAACGGCCGCGCGCGCGCGCTGGGCGACACGACCGGCATGGTCAAGTTCCTGGCCGATGCCGAGACCGACGAGATCCTGGGCGTGCACATGGTGGGCCCGATGGTGTCCGAGCTGATTTCCGAAGCCGTGGTGGCCATGGAGTTCAAGGCATCGAGCGAAGACATCGCCCGCATCTGCCACGCACACCCCTCGCTGTCCGAATCCACCAAGGAAGCGGCCCTGGCCGTGGACAAGCGCACGCTCAATTTCTAAGAGCGTGGGCTCTGCCCGGACGACCCGGCTTGCGCACAGGCAATGACATGGCAATGAAGCGCCGGTGCGCAGGCTGAAGTGGTTCGGGTTTGGAGTGGAAATGGCTGCTAGTGCTTGATAGGCAAGCGTTAGCAGCTATTGTTTTTTGAGCGTCTGGATGGGAATGGAGACGGAGAGTGAACGTAAAACAGGCCTATGAGGCAGAACTGGCAGCCAAAGGCTTTCACAGCGACCCCGCGCAGCTGCGCGCCGTGGAGGCTCTGCAGCGTTGCGCCGACGACTGGGCGGCCTACAAGCAGCGCCGCTCCAATGCGCTCAAGAAGCTGATCAACCATCCCGACCTGCCCAAGGGCGTCTACATGTACGGCGGCGTGGGGCGCGGCAAGAGCTTTCTGATGGAGTGCTTCTTCAACGCCGTGCCGATCAAGCGCAAGGTGCGGCTGCACTTTCACGAATTCATGCGCGAGGTGCACCGCGAGATGCACCTGATGCAGGGCACGCAGAATCCGCTCGATGCACTGGGCGCCAAGATCGCCAAGAAGTACAAGCTCATCTGCTTCGACGAATTCCATGTGGCGGACATCACCGACGCGATGATCCTGTACAGGCTGCTCGAATCGCTGTTCGCCAACGGCGTGGGCTTTGTGACCACGTCCAACTTCCGGCCCGACGACCTGTATCCGGGCGGCCTGCACCGCGACCGCATCCTGCCCGCGATCGCGCTGCTCAACGAGCGCATGGAAGTCGTGAACGTGGACAACGGCACGGACTACCGCCGCCGCACGCTCGAGGATGCCAAGCTCTACCACTGCCCGCTGGGGCCCGAGGCCGATGCCGCCATGCAGGACACCTTCAACCGTCTGGCCGAGGCCCATGACGAAGAGCCCGTGGTGCAGATCGAGACGCGCAGGATCGCCGCCAGGCGCCGCGCCGGCGGCGTGGTCTGGTTCGATTTCCGCGAGCTGTGCGCGGGTCCGCGCTCCCAGAACGACTATCTGGAAATCGCCACGCAGTTCCACACCATCTTGCTGTCGGACGTACCGCAGCTGCATGTGAACATGGCCTCGGCCGCGCGGCGCTTCACGCTGCTGGTGGACGTGCTGTACGACCGCCATGTCAAGCTCATCATGTCCGCCGCCGTGCCGCCCGAGCAGATCTATACCGAGGGCCCGCTGGCCCACGAGTTTCCGCGCACGGTCTCGCGCCTCAACGAGATGCGCTCCAAGGAATACCTGCAGCTGGAGCGCCGCACCGTCGATACCAGCTTGACCTGAACTTTGCGGGGTGGATTGCGGCAGGCCGTAAGATGGCAGCCTGTCCATCGATCCGCCGGATCCAACCACGACTTGCGCAGGCCCGTTCCGGGAAGGCCGCTGCGGCCGGACCATGGCTTGCGCAAGCCCTGCCCCACATGCTGAAACTCAAGTTCCTACACGCCAGGCCGTTGCAGCTGGCGCTTTCCCTTTCGGTGCTGCTGGCCATGGCGGCCCACCAGCCTGCGGCACGGGCCGCCGAGCCGGCCACCGCCGCGCAGCGGGCGCAGCGCGACCAGCAGCGCGCGCAGGTCAAGGCGCAGCGCGAGGCCGAGCGTGCGGAAATCGCCCGGAAACGCGCCGTCATCGAAAGCCAGCAGATGGCGGCCGAAGCGCTTTGCTACAAGAAGTTCGCCGTGGAAGACTGCCTGCTGGAGGCCCGGCGCGAGGCGCGTGACAAGGATGCACCGCTGCGCGCGCGCGAACTCGAGATGAACGAGGCCGAGCGCCGTGAACGCGCGGCCGAGCGCCTGCAGCAGATCGAGGAGAAAAAGGCCAACAAGGCAGCTTCGCCGATGAAGGGCCAGCAGCGCGACAAGGCGCCGGGCGTCGCTACACCGGGCGCCGCCCCCGCGCCTTCGGGCAAGGGTCCCAAGCCGCCCGTGGACGAGCAGGCCATGCAGCAGCAGCGTGCGCAGGAGGCCCAGCAGCGCGCGGCCAAACAGGCCGACTATGTGCAGCGCCACCAGGCCGAACAGCAGCGGCGCCAGGCCGAAGCGGCGCAGCGCGAGCCTAAGGCGCGCGCAGACTACGAAGCCAAGCTCAAGGCCGCAGCCGAGCACAAGGCCAAGGCCCAGCAGGCGCTCAAGGAAAAAGGCCAGACGGCTGCGCCGCTGCCGCCGCCTGCGCCCTGAAAGCATCCCTGGGGCCGTACCAGCGCTGCTCCTTGAAAAGCAGCTGTTTGCGCAATACAGGCAATGATTTCAAATGAATAAAAGCCTGGAATCATGAACCGGCAAGCGCAGCAAGCTATTGTTTCAGGAGTGACGCAGGGCGTTCGGCCCGGTCAGGCCGAAGAGGCCTCGGGCAAGGCCGCAAACTTGAGCACGGCCAGCGACAGATTGTCGCCGCCGCCCGCGGCGCGGGCGCGCGCCTTGTCAATCAGAAAGGCTGTGGCTTCGCGGGGCGCCAGGCCGGCCAGCACCGTGCCCAGCTCCTGCGTGCTGAAGTAGTGCCAGATGCCATCGGTGCAGGCCATCAGCGCGTCCCCGGGCTGCAGCCGCTCGATCAGGTGATGGGTCAGCGTGGGCGGCTCCTGCGTGCCCAGGCAGCCCAGCAGGATGTTGGACTGCGGATGGTGGTGGGCCTGTTCCTCGGTCAGGGTTCCGCGGTCCACCAGCGCCTGCACATAGGAGTGGTCCTTGCTGCGGAAAATCAGTTGCTGGCCGTGGTAGTGGTACAGGCGCGAATCGCCGGAATGCAGGCAGTGGCAGCGCCCGCTGGGCAGCACCACAAAGGCTGCCAACGTGCTGTGAGGTTCCTGCTCGGTCGAAATGGCCGTGAGCCGGATCATCGTGTGGGCATCGTGCACAATGCTGCGCAGCAATTGCTCGCCGCTCTCCGTGGCGGGATCGAAGTGCTCGAACAGCTGCCGCGCCGTGAGCATGACCTGGTCGGAGGCCTTTCGCCCGCCGCTGCGCCCGCCCATGCCGTCGGCCACCACGCCCAGCACGCAACCCTGCACATGCGGATGCGGCATGAGCAGGACCTGGTCCTGCTGGTATTCCCTGTCGCCGCGGTGGATGCCGGTGGCGGCCTGGATGCGGTAGCTGGAAGACATGTGGGCAATGAAGGCGCGAAGGCGCCTGCCGGTGGCGAAGCTGCGTATTATCGGCCGCGCTGCCCGGCCTTGCGGCCAAGCCGCGCAAAACCCTGGTGGGACGTGAAGGCGGCAGGGGATGCGGCGGCGGGCTGGCGCTGCCGGGCCATGCAGAAAGTGACAAGGATTTGGATTCCCAGACAAACTCCCTGGCCCGCGCCGTGAGCGAGGCCTTTGCGCCGGGCGGAGTGCTTTCCCGGGCCGAGCCGGCCTACCGGCCGCGCGCCGGCCAGATCGCCATGGCCGAGGCCGTGGCCCAGGCCATAGAGGCGCGCCGCGTGCTTGTGGTCGAGGCCGGTACCGGTGTCGGCAAGACCTACGCCTATCTCGTGCCGGCCCTGCTCAGCGGCCAGCGCGTGCTGGTCTCCACGGCCACGCGGGCCCTGCAGGATCAGCTCTTTGCGCGCGACCTGCCGCGCTTGGTCCATGGGTTGGGCCTGCCGCTGTGCATGGCGCGGCTCAAGGGGCGCAGCGCCTACCTGTGCCTGGAGCGGCTCGATCAGGCCCGCCAGGGGCGCACGGCGCCGCAGGACCCCCAGGTGCTGCGCGGCGTGGCGGCGGTGGAACGCTGGGCGCGCACCACGCACACGGGCGATCTGGCCGAACTGCCCGCGCTGGACGAGCGCTCCCCCGTGGTGCCGCTGGTCACCTCCACCAAGGACAACTGCCTGGGCTCGGACTGCCCGCACTGGCAGGACTGCCATGTGAACCGGGCCCGCCGGCAGGCGCTGGAGGCCGATGTGGTGGTGATCAACCACCACCTGCTGTTCGCGGACCTGGATGTGCGCGAATCGGGCGTGGCGCAACTGCTGCCCAGCACCGGCGTGGTGGTCATCGACGAGGCGCACCAGCTCAACGACACCGGGGTGCAATTCGCGGGCGAGGCACTGACCAGCCAGCAGCTCATAGGCTATGCCCGCGATGTGCTGCGTACCACGCAGGCCCATGCACGCGGAATGGCCGACTGGCTGGTGCTGTGCGCCTCCGTGGAGCAGGCCGTGCGGGAGTTGCGCCTGCAGGTTGCCGGCACGGCGGCCGGCTCGCGCCTGGCCTGGCAGGGCGTGACGCCCCAGGGGCTGGATGCGCAGCGCTGGCGTGCGGCACTGGTGCGCCTGGGGCAGAGCCTGCGCGCGCTGCTGGCGCCCCTGGCCGCCATGGAGGCCATGGCCGCCGAACTGCAGCGCGTGCACGAGCGTGGCGCCGTGCTGCTGTCCCGGCTGGCGGCCTTTGCGGCCAGCGCCGAAGAGGACAGCGTGCGCTGGCTGGAAGTGGGATCACAGCACCTGCGCATGCTGGCCTCGCCCCTGAACATCTCCCGCATCATGCGCGAGCGTCTGCTGGGCCGCAGCCTGGAAGCCGGGGCTGCCCCGGAGGAGGGCGACGCCGGCGAGGCCGGACGGGCGGCTTGGATCTTCACCTCGGCCACGCTGGGCAGCGACGCGCAGCTGAGCTGGTTCACCGAGCCCTGCGGCCTGCGCGGCGCGCATGTGCTGCGCGTGGACAGCCCTTTCGACTATGCGAACCATGCGGCGCTGTATGTGCCGCAGCCGTTTGCGGCGCCCGGCTCGCCGGCCCATGGCCTGCAGGTGGCCCAGCTGGTGCGCGAGGCGGCCGAGCGCATCGGCGGGCGCACGCTGGTGCTCACCACCACGCTCAAGGCCCTGAACCTGATCGGCGAGCAGTTGCGCCAGTCCCTGGGCCTGTTCAGCAACCTGGAAGTGCTGATGCAGGGCCAGGCACCTAAGCTGGCGCTGATGGAGCGCTTCATGGCTGCCGGAGCGATGGCGCCGCATGGCAAGGACGCCGGTGCCGGCCGCGGCTGCATTCTCGTGGCTTCGGCCACGTTCTGGGAGGGAGTGGATCTGCCCGGCGATGTGCTGCAGCTGGTGGTGATCGACAAGCTGCCGTTTCCGCCGCCCGACGACCCGCTGGTGGAGGCGCGCGCGCGCAGGCTGGAAAGCGTGGGGCGGCACGCCTTCCACGATTACATGCTGCCCGAGGCGGCCATGGCGCTCAAGCAGGGGGCGGGCCGCCTGATCCGCAGCGAAACCGACCGCGGCGTGCTGGTGGTCTGCGATCCGCGCCTGCAGACCATGGGCTATGGCGCCGAGCTGATGGCGGCGCTGCCGCCCATGCGGTTGCTCGCCAGCAAGGCAGAATTCCACAATGCGCTGGAGGCCCTGGCGGCAACTCGCGGCCTGTAAGGCCGAAAAGGGCTTCCATCGAAGATGCCCCCTCTCCCGAAGAGAAGGGGTGCGAAGTGCCTCAGAGGCGGATTACCAAAGCTTCCACCAGGAGTCTTTCTTGTCCGAGCTCAGCGTGAGCTCGCTGTCCTTGCCGTAGGTGCTCTCCATGACGCGCTGGGCATCGTCACGCAGCTGGGTCATGTTCAGGGCGTCATAGGACTTGATCAGAATCACCATGGCATCGCGGATCGCGGGCACGCCCTGGTATTCCTTGATGGCGGTCTGCGAGCGCGCAATGGCGGCCACATAGGCGCCGCGGTCGTAGTAGTAGCGCGCCACGTGCACTTCGTACTTGGCCAGGGAGTTCACGATGTACTGCATGCGCAGGCGCGAATCCTCGGCGTACTTGGAGTCGGGAAAGCGCGTGACCACCTGGCGGAAGGACTCGAACGAATCCTTGGCGGCCTTCTGGTCGCGCTCGGACAGGTCCTGGCGCGACAGCCAGGCGAACATGCCCAGGTTGTCGTTGAAATTGACCAGACCCTTGAGGTACAGCGCGTAGTCCATGGCCGGGCTGGCCGGATGCAGCTTGATGAAACGGTCCAGCGTGGCCAGGGCCTGCACTTTTTCGCCGCCCTTGTACTGGGCATAGGCCTTCTCGAGCTGGGCCTGCTGGGCCAGCGGCGTGCCGGCCGCGCGGCCCTCGAGCTTCTCGAACAGCGGCACCGCCTTGTCGTAGGCGCCGGAGGAGGACTCGTCGCGCGCCTCGGTGTAGATGCGATCGGGTGTCCACTTGGCCGTGGGATCGTCCTTGGTGCTAGAGCAGCCGGCCAGCACGCTGGCAACCAACACGGCGGGGACAAGGGTCAGTGAAATACGACGCGGCATGATGGACAGTTTTCTAGCAATCATTGGCTGTAGGGGCGTGCAGGGCGGCCATGCCGCACGGCGCCCAAGGTGCGCACCGCGGCGCCGCGCCCGCGGCACCCCTGAAAAGGAATCAGGGCATTGTAATGGGCTGCCGCCGCAGCCTGCCGACTTCGTCCCGCAGGCTCCAGGGGTGAGGCAGGCTTTCTACAATAGCGCCCATGTTTGTCCATTTGCGCCTGCACACAGAATTTTCCGTCGTTGACGGAACCAACCGCATCAATGCCGTGGTCAAGGCGGCTGCAGAAGACGGGCAGGTGGCAATGGCCATCACCGACTTCAACAGCCTGTTCGGCGGCATCAAGTTCTACAAGGAAGGGCGGGCCAAGGGCGTCAAGCCCGTGCTGGGCGCCGAGATCGTCATGGAAGGCGAAAACGGTGCGCCGGCTTCGCGCATCATCGTGCTGGTCCAGAACACGCTCGGCTACCGCAACCTCTCCGAACTGCTGGCGCGCGGCTGGACGCGCGGCGTGGTGCGCGACCAAGCTCAGCACAAATGGGAATGGCTGCAGGAACTGGGCGAGGGCCTGATCGTGCTTTCGGGCGCCCAGGCCGGCCCCGTGGGCCAGGCGCTAATGCGCGGCGACGAGGCCGGCGCCGCAGCCATCGCGCAGCGCATGGCCAGCATGTTTCCCCACCGCTTCTTCCTGGAGCTGCAGCGCGCGGGCCGTGCGGACGACGAGGCGCATGTCGCCGCCTGCGTGAGGCTGGCCCACCGGCTCAACCTGCCGGTGGTGGCCACGCATCCCATCCAGTTCTTCGGGCCCGACGACTACGAGGCCCATGAGGCGCGCGTCTGCATTGCCGAAGGCGAGATCCTGGGCAATGCCAAGCGCGTGCGCCGCTTCACGCGCGAGCAGTACTTCAAGACGGCGCAGCAGATGCAGGAGCTGTTCGCCGACATTCCCAGCGCGATTGCGAACACCGTGGAGATCGCGCGCCGCTGCAGTCTGACCCTGGTGCTGGGCAAGCCGCAACTGCCCAGGTTTCCCGTGCCCGAGGGCATGACGGAGGAGGAGTTCTTCCGCCAGGAGTCCTATGAGGGCCTGGACGAGCGCCTGCGCCATCTGTACCCGGACCCGGCCAGGCGGGAAGCCGAGCGGCCGCGCTACGTGGAGCGCCTGGAGTTCGAGCTGAACACCATTTTGAAGATGGGTTTCCCGGGCTACTTCCTCATCGTGGGCGACTTCATCAAGTGGGCCAAGCAAAACGGCTGCCCCGTCGGGCCGGGCCGCGGCTCGGGCGCCGGCTCGCTGGTGGCCTATGTGCTCAAGATCACGGACCTGGACCCGCTCGAATACAACCTGCTGTTCGAACGTTTCCTGAACCCCGAGCGCGTGTCAATGCCCGACTTCGACGTGGACTTCTGCCAGGCCAACCGCGACCGCGTGATCGATTACGTGAAGGAGCGCTATGGCCGCGATGCCGTGAGCCAGATCGCCACCTTCGGCACCATGGCCGCACGCGCCGCCATCCGCGACGTGGGCCGCGTCATGGACATGAGCTATACCTTCTGCGACAGCATCTCCAAGCTCATTCCCAACAAGCCGGGCCTGCACGTCACGCTCAAGTACCCGCCGAACCCGAAGAAGGAAGGCGACAAGTACACCTATGCCATCGAGGCCGAGCCGCTGCTGGCCGAGCGCATCGAGAAGGAAGAGGACGTCAAGACCGTCATCGAGATGGCGCAGAAGCTCGAAGGCATGACGCGCAACATCGGCATGCACGCGGGCGGCGTGGTGATCGCCCCTGGCAGGCTGGCCGACTTCTGCCCGCTGTACCAGCAGCCGGGCAGCGACTCGGCGGTGGCCATGTACGACAAGGACGACGTGGAGGCCGTGGGCCTGGTGAAGTTCGACTTTCTGGGCCTGGCCACGCTGACCATCCTGGAGATCGCGCGCGAATTCATCATGAAGCGCCACAAGGGCCAGGAGAATTTCGCGTTCGAGAACATTCCGCTGGACGACTACGCGACCTACAAGCTGTTCTCCGACGGCAAGACCGAGGCCGTGTTCCAGTTCGAATCGCGCGGCATGCAGCAGATGCTCAAGGAGGCCAAGCCTTCGCGCCTGGAGGACCTGATCGCCCTGAACGCCCTGTACCGCCCGGGCCCCATGGACCTGATTCCCAGCTTCATCGAGCGCAAGCACGGGCGCGAGGTGGTCGAGTACCCGCATCCCCTGGTGGAGAAGGTGCTGGCAGAGACCTACGGCATCATGGTCTACCAGGAGCAGGTGATGCAGACGGCCCAGGTGCTGGGCGGCTACTCGCTCGGCGGCGCCGACCTGCTGCGCCGCGCCATGGGCAAGAAGAAGGTCGAGGAAATGGTCATGCACCGCGGAATCTTCCGCGAGGGGGCGGCCAAGAACGGCATCGACGAGGCCAAGGCCGACGAAGTGTTCGACCTGATGGAGAAGTTCGCGGGCTACGGCTTCAACAAGTCGCACGCGGCCGCCTATTCGCTGCTGGCCTACCACACGGCCTGGCTCAAGGTGCACTACACGGCCGAGTTCTACTGCGGCAACATGACCGTGGAAATGGACAACACCGACAAGCTGCGCGTGCTCTACGAGGACGCGCTGCGGATGGGCATGAGCTTCGAGCTGCCGGACGTGAACCGCGGGGTCTACCGTTTCGAGCCCGTGACCGACAAGGTCATCCGCTACGGCCTGGGTGCGATCAAGGGCACGGGCCAGGCGGCCATCGAGGCCATCGTGGCGGCCCGCAACGGCGAGGGCACGGGCCCCCATGGCGGCGAGAAGGGGCCGTTCAAGAGCCTGTTCGACTTCTGCCTGCGCGTGGACCGCAGCCGCCTGAACAAGCGCACGCTGGAGGCGCTGATCAAGGCCGGCGCCTTTGATTCCCTGGACATGAACCGCGCCTCGCTGGTGGCGTCCATCGACACGGCCTTCGAATTCGCCAACACCTCGATCGCCAATGCCAACCAGGGCGGCCTGTTCGACATGATGGGCGACGATGCGCTGGGCTCCAGCACGGCCGAGCCGCCTCTGACCGAAGCGCTGCCCTGGGGCGTGAAGGAGCGGCTGACCCAGGAAAAGACGGCCGTGGGCTTTTACCTCACGGGCCACCTGTTCGACGAGGTGGAGGCGGAAGTGCGCCGCTTCGTGCGCACGCCGATCGCCGAAATGCGCGACAGCCGCGAGCCCCAGACCATGGCCGGCATCATCAGCGAGTTCCGCACCATCAACGGCCAGCGCGGCCGCCTGGCCATCTTCAAGATCGACGACAAGTCGGGCGTGATCGAGGCTTCGGCAGACGAGAAGGTGCTCAATGCCTGCAAGGACCTGCTCAAGGACGACGAGTTCGTGGTGGTCACCGGCAAGTTGCAGCCCGACCACTTCAGCGGCGGGCTGCGCATGAAGGTGCAGCAGATGTGGAGCCTGGCCGATGCGCGCTGCCGCTTCGCGCGCTATCTGCAGGTCGACGTGGGCGAGCAGATGCCGGACGTGCCCGGCCTGCTGCGCCAGTTTCCGGCGCGGGTGGAGGAGACCGAGCACGGTGCGCTCACGCACGGGCTCAAGGTGCGCCTGGGCCTGGTCTGCAGCGACGAGCGCGGCTCGGCCGCCTGCGAGCTGGCGCTGGGCGAAGGCAGCCGCTTCTATCCCAGCGATGCGGCCCTGGCTGCCTGGTATGCCCAGGCCGGCTCTGCCCAGGTCAAGGTGGTTTACGAATGAGGCGCGGGGCGGTAGCCCTGTTTCGCCTCAAGACGCGCATCGCGGCGCATGCCTTTTTGTATCCAGAGGTACTGGGTCCGGCCTGCGTTGTCCATCATGGTAAAAAATGTAGCAGCTGACGCAAGTGGGGCCTGGGTTTGTGTACAAAAAACCATTGAATGCCCCGTGCCTGCAAGCGAGGCCTTGAAATCCCTAACAATGCTATGCATATGCCAGCGCAAAAACAGCGTCTTGGCTCGCTAGAATGGATTTCATGGCAACCCAACCTCCATCCGTCCCGCCCGTATCGCCTTCGGTCAAGAACACGCCCGATGAAGGCGGAGCCTTGGTGCTGGAACGCCGCAGGCAGCGTACCGAGCCGCCGCGCATGTACCAGGTCGTGATCCTCAACGACGACTTCACGCCCATGGAGTTTGTGATCGTGGTATTGCAGGAATTCTTCGGCAAGGACCGCGAGACGGCCACCCAGATCATGCTCAAGATCCATCTGAACGGCCGCGGCGTCTGCGGCGTGTATTCCCGCGACGTGGCGGCCACCAAGGTCGAGCAGGTGCTCCAGGCAGCCCAGAAGGCAGGCCATCCGCTGCAGGCCACATCCGAGCCTGTTGAATAACTGCCGGACGACCTCAATTAAGGTTCAGTCAATCATTCCAAGCAAGCGTAAAGGAGTCGCAAATGATCGCTCAAGAACTGGAAGTCAGCTTGCACATGGCGTTCGTCGAGGCGCGTCAACAGCGCCACGAATTCATCACCGTGGAGCATTTGCTGTTGGCGCTGCTGGACAATCCCAGCGCGGCAGAGGTGCTGCGTGCCTGCTCTGCCAATATTGATGACCTGCGCTCGTCGCTGTCCAACTTCATCAAGGACAACACGCCCCAGGTCGACGGAACCGACGAGGTCGATACCCAACCCACGCTGGGCTTCCAGCGGGTGATCCAGCGCGCCATCATGCACGTGCAGTCCACGGGCAATGGCAAGAAGGAGGTGACGGGCGCCAACGTGCTCGTGGCCATCTTCGGCGAAAAGGACTCCCATGCCGTGTACTACCTGCACCAGCAGGGCGTGACGCGCCTGGACGTGGTCAACTACATCGCCCACGGCATCAAGAAGGGCGAGCCGCCCGAGCCTGCCAAGTCCGAAGCGCCTTCGGATGCGGAAGAGGGTGCCGGCGGCGAGCGCAACGAGAAGGCCTCGCCGCTGGAGCAGTTCACGCTCAATCTCAACCAGGCGGCCAAGGACGGCAAGATCGATCCGCTGATCGGGCGCGACTACGAGGTCGAGCGCACCATCCAGATCCTGTGCCGCCGCCGCAAGAACAACCCGCTGCTGGTGGGCGAGGCCGGCGTGGGCAAGACGGCGATTGCCGAAGGCCTGGCCTGGCGCATCACCGAAGGCACGGTGCCCGAGGTGCTCAAGGAGGCCGTGGTCTATTCGCTGGACATGGGCGCGTTGCTGGCGGGCACCAAGTACCGCGGCGATTTCGAGCAGCGCTTGAAGGGCGTGCTCAAGTCGCTCAAGGACAAGCCCCAGGCCATCCTGTTCATCGACGAGATCCACACCCTGATCGGCGCCGGCGCGGCCTCGGGCGGCACGCTGGATGCCTCCAACCTGCTCAAGCCCGCGCTGTCCAGCGGCCAGCTGCGCTGCATCGGTGCGACCACGTTCACGGAATACCGCGGCATCTTCGAGAAGGACGCAGCGCTGTCCCGCCGCTTCCAGAAGGTGGATGTGGTGGAGCCCACGGTGCCGGAGACCATCGACATCCTCAAGGGCCTGAAGTCGCGCTTCGAGGAGCACCACAGCGTCAAGTACGCTGCGGAAGCCCTGCAGGCGGCCGCCGAACTGTCGGCCAAGTACATCAACGACCGCCATCTGCCCGACAAGGCCATCGACGTGATCGACGAGGCCGGTGCCGCGCAGCGCATCGTGCCGACCGAGCAGCGCAAGGAGACCATCGGCAAGGCCGAAATCGAGGCCATCGTGGCAAAGATTGCGCGCATTCCGCCTGCCAATGTGTCCAACGACGACCGCAGCAAGCTGCAGACGCTGGAGCGTGACCTCAAGAGCGTGGTCTTCGGCCAGGACAAGGCGCTGGAAGTGCTGGCAGGGGCCGTCAAGATGTCGCGCTCGGGCCTGGGCAAGGTGGACAAGCCGATCGGCTCCTTCCTGTTCAGCGGCCCCACGGGCGTGGGCAAGACCGAGGCTGCCAAGCAGCTGGCCTACATCCTGGGCATCGACCTGATCCGCTTCGACATGTCCGAGTACATGGAGCGCCATGCGGTCAGCCGCCTGATCGGCGCGCCCCCGGGCTATGTCGGATTCGATCAGGGCGGCCTGCTGACCGAGGCCATCACGAAGAAGCCGCATTCGGTGCTGCTGCTCGACGAAATCGAGAAGGCGCATCCGGACATCTTCAACGTGCTGCTGCAGGTCATGGACCATGGCACCCTGACCGACAACAACGGGCGCAAGGCCGACTTCCGCAACGTGATCATCATCATGACCACGAATGCGGGCGCTGAGACCATGAACAAGGCCACCATCGGCTTCATGAATCCGCGTGAAGCCGGCGACGAGATGGCCGACATCAAGCGCCTGTTCACGCCGGAGTTCCGCAACCGCCTGGACGCGATCGTGAGCTTCAAGCCGCTGGACGAGCAGATCATTCTGCGCGTGGTGGACAAGTTCCTGCTGCAGCTGGAGCAGCAACTGGCCGAGAAGAAGGTGGAAGTCACCTTCACCGACGGCCTGCGCAAGCACCTGGCCAAGAAGGGCTTCGATCCGCTCATGGGCGCCCGCCCCATGCAGCGCCTGATCCAGGACACCATCCGCCGCTCGCTGGCCGACGAGCTGCTGTTCGGCCGGCTGGTCAATGGCGGCCGCCTGGAGGTCGATTGGGACGAAGCTGCGGCCGAGGGCAAGGGCGAGGTCAAGCTCGTCATTACCGAGCTGCCCAAGGACACGCCCAAGGCCGAACCCGCAGTTGCCGAATAAGCAGCGGCGTTGAAAACAAAAAAGCCGACAGTTTCGATACTGTCGGCTTTTTTGTTGGTGGCCGGTTGCTTGTCTGCGAACGCTATGGTGCTTTGGGACGGACTGCGCGTGCGACGAGATTCATCAGGCCCACTACAATGCCCTTGCTCAAGGGCAAGGCCGCGAAGGCCAGAAAGAAGATGTGGTTGGCCAGCCAGATGGGCTGAGTGCGCAGATGGCGCAAAGCAGCACCGGCGTGGCCGCCTGTTATGGCAAAGGCCACGCCAGCGATGAGCAGTGCCAGCAGCAAGGCGATGGCAATCCTGGCGGCAGGGGACGAGCGCCCGAAGGCGCGCGATGACGGGCCGATGAGGCAGCAGCCAAACAGCAGGGCGCACAGGAATGGGGCGAGGTCCACGGCCTCGCCCCAGAGCAGCCATGGTAAGGCGATGACATAGGACAGGATCAAAATGACCAGACCGGTCTTGCTCAGGAGCGGCGCTGCGGGGCGAGGGTGCTTGTCCTGGACGGAGGGCATGGAATATTTTGCAAGACGAGCGGGCCGAGTGGGCTGGCTACTTGATCTGCCGCTTTTCCAGCTTGCGCGCCAATGTCCTGCGGTGCATGCCCAGACGCCGCGCGGCCTCGGAGATATTGAAATCGGTCTCGGCCAGGGTTTCGTGGATATGTTCCCACTCCAGGGTCTTGATCGAGGTGGTCTGGCGGCTCACCTCCACGTCCGTGCGGCCTTCCACGCGGCTGAACGCGGCCTCGATGTCGTCGGTGTTCGATGGCTTGGCCAGGTAGTGGCAGGCGCCCAGCTTGACGGCTTCCACGGCCGTGGCAATGCTGGCATAGCCGGTGAGCACGACGATGAGCGCTTCGGGATTGTGCTGATGCAGCATCTGCACGCAGTTCAGGCCCGAGGCATTGCCGGCCAGCTTCAGGTCCATGACCGCGTATTGCGGGCCCTGGGCGGGGCCGTAGTCGGCCAGCAGCTCCTGCACTTCCTCGGCGCTGACGGCGTGCAGCACGCGGTAGCCGCGCCGCTCGAAGGAGCGCCGCAGCGTGCGGGCAAAGGCCGCATCGTCTTCCACAAGCAGCAGTAATCGTTGGCGTTCTTCCATGCGATGCGAAAAGAAAATGCGTTGACAGGCTGTCCTCAGATGGCGATGGCCGAGCGAGGAATGCATACCTGCACCTGGGCACCGCCGCCCGCATGGGAGGGCAGGTTCAGCGCTTGGACGCTGCCGCCCAGTGCACGCACCACGTTCATGACCAGGAACATCCCGAGGCCGCGGCCCGGGCGCTCCTGCTTGGTCGATACGTGGCGCTGGCCCAGCTGCTGCAGCACGGCAACATCGAAGCCGGGGCCGCGATCCTGCACCTGCAGCAGCACCTGGCGGTCGTCGGAGGCGATGGACAGCTCCACCCAGCCGGGAGATGCTTCCAGCGCATTGTCCAGCAAATTGCAAAGCATTTGCTGCAGCGCGGTATCCGAGAGCATGGCGAAGTCCGTCACGCCCCGGTCGCGCAGTGCGAAATGGTCCACATGGTGGTGCATCTGCCAGTGGCTGACCACGTCGCGGATGAAAGTCTGGAACGTGGTGCTTTCCGTGCTTTCGGCTCGGGCTTCGCCTGCCGACAGCAGCACACCGGAGACGATGGACTTGCAGCGCAGCAGCTGCTGCTGCATCTCCTGCAGGTCTTCCTGCAGGTCCCGGTCCTGCATCAGCGCCGGCATATGCTGCCAGTCGCCCAGGATCACCGACATGGTGGCCAGCGGCGTGCCCAGCTCGTGCGCGGCGCCGGTGGCCAGCAGACCCATGCGCACGATGTGCTCCTCCTCGCTGGCGCGCTGGCGCATGTCGGCAATGCGTGCATCGCGCCGGCGCAGGTTGCCTACGATGCGGGTGAGAAACACGATGGTCAGGGTGCTGGTCAGAAGCAGGCTGATGAGCACGCCGATCACGTAAAGCCGCGACAGCCCCTCGGCGCTCTCGAACGACACCTGCAGGGGCTGGTGCAGAAAGCCCAGGCCCAGTGCACCAATGGCCGTTGCAGCAGCCACGCACCAGGCGTAAAAGGGCTGCAGCAGCACGGCACCCAGGATGGCCTGCAGCAGATACAGGTAGATGAAAGGGTTGCTGGCGCCGCCGCTCAGGTACAGCTGGATGGTCAGCGCCAGCACGTCGGCCAGCAGCGCATAGGCCAGGCTGCTGGCATTGACGGTGCGCGGCCCCTGGCTCCAGTAGATATAGGCGAGATTGGTGGCCACCAGGGCCACGAGGACCAGCGCCATGGGCAGAAGGGGAAGGGCAATGCCCAGGCCGTAGTGCACCAGGGAGATGGTGACCACCTGCCCCACGACGGCGATCCAGCGCAGCTGGATCAGCAGCTGCATGTTCTGGCGCTCGGTCAGGCGCTCGACCCGGAACAGGGAATCGGAAGTTTTGTTCACGGCGGCCATTTTCCACGAGGAGAAGGCAGCCTGCGGGCCGGAAGCCTTGGCGTTCTGGTGTAGATGCCAGCACAGTCCCCGTTTCGGGATCGGCATGAGTTCCTCACTGCCCCATGCATCGCCTCTTTCGCGTGGGACACCAGGCAAGGGCCTGGGCAGCTCGCCGTTCCGCAGCGAAGGCGTCGGCGCCCTCCCGAAGAAGGAGGGCAAGCCCCGTAGCTCAGGGAGTGCGCCGTACGAACCAGGCTGCCACCAGCACCATGGCGGCAAGGCCGTACCAGGTCAGCGCATAGACCAGGTGGCTGTTGTGGAACTGGATCACCGTCATGCCCGAACGCAGTATGCCCGCCTGTTCGGCGGCGGGCCTGGCCTCGCCGTAGGCAGGATTGCCGGCAGGCAGGCCCTGGTCGATGAAATAGGGCGCCGCATGGGCCAGGCCCTGGCTTCGGGCAATGGCTGCCACATCGCGCGAGAACCACTGCTGCGTGGCGGCATCGTTGTGGCGCAGAAAACCGCCGCCGGGCTCGCTCATGCGCATCAGGCCGATCACCGTGACAGGCACTGCCGAAGGGCTGGCTTCGGCAATCTGCTTGAGCCATTCGGCGCGCATTTTCTCGGGCGTGAAGCCGCGATTGACGAGGATCTGCGTGCCGTCGGCCTGCTGCAGCGGGGTGAGGAGCCAGAAACCGGCGCCGTCCTCGGTCAGTGCCTTGGTCAGCACACTCTGTTTTTCCAGCCATACGCCCTGCGCCTTGACCGGCAGGTATTCGTAGCCGGCCGCGTCGATCCGTGGCCACTGGTCCGGAGTTGGCACGGCCACGGGAGCCGCGTGCACGCGCTGCTCTACGCGCGCGATCAGGTCCAGTTTCCAGGCGCGGCGCTGCACCTGCCAGGTACCCAGGGCCGTGAAGCCCAAAAACAAGGCGATGCCCACGCAAATGAGCATCGCCTTGGCGAGGGGGGAGCGCCGGCGGGCGGCGCTCCGGTCTTTGGCTGTCCCGGTCAAGGTGTGACGGTGGCAGGCGACGATGCGGCGGGGGCCGCGGGCATCACATGCTCGGGCATCATGTTGGTGTTCATGTGGTACATGACCCACAGCGTGCCCGCGATGCCGATGGCCACGAAGACCACGGTGAAGATGGTGGACAGCATGGTCCAGCCGCCCTGGATCTTGCCGTTCATGTGCAGAAAGTAGACCATGTGGACCACGATCTGCACCACGGCGAACAGGCCCAGCACGGCCACGGCGGTGGGCCGGTCCTGGATCACGTTGCCCATCACCAGCCAGAAGGGGATGGCGGTCAGGATCACGGCCAGGATGAAGCCCTTGACATAGTCGCCCTTGGAAACATGCAGATCGTCATGATCGTGGTGGACGTCATGGTCGGCGTGAATATCGTGTGCGCTCATTTACAGCACCCCCATCAGGTACACAAAGGTGAACACGCCGATCCAGACCACGTCCAGGAAGTGCCAGAACATGGACAGGCAGTTGATGCGGCGCACATTGGCTTCGATCAGGCCGTGCTTGCTGATCTGGATCATCAGCGTGACCAGCCAGATCAGGCCGAAGGTCACGTGCAGGCCGTGCGTGCCCACCAGCGTGAAGAAGGAAGACAGGAAGGCGCTGCGCGTGGGGCCGGCGCCTTCGTGGATCAGGTGGTGGAACTCATAGAGTTCCACGGCCAGGAAGGCCAGGCCGAACAGGCCGGTGATGGCCAGCCAGGTCAGCGTGCCCTTCACGTTCTTCTGCTGCTTTTGCAGCATGGCAAAGCCGAAGGTGATCGACGACAGCAGCAGGAAGGCCGTGTTGACGGCCACCAGGCTCAGGTCGAACAGCTCCTTGCCGTTGGGGCCTGCCGCATAGTTGCGGCCCAGCACGCCGTAGGTGGCGAACAGGGCGGCAAAGATCAGGCAGTCGCTCATCAGGTAGAGCCAGAAGCCCAGCGAGGTGCCGTTTTCCGGATGCGGCTCATGGGCGAGGTGGTACTCGCGCGGAGCCAGGGCGGCCGCGCCGCCTGCGTTGATATGCGTATTAGACATGGGCTGCTGCAAGCTGCTTGGTGCGGGCTTCTTCCGTGGCGGCCACTTCGGCTGCGGGGATGTAGAAGTCACGCTTGTAGTTGAACGTATGGATGATCGAGGCCAGCACGGTGGCGGCGAACGAGGCCGCGGCCAGAGGCCACATGTGCCAGATCATCGCAAAGCCGAACACGGTGGACAGGCCGGCGATCACGATGCCGGCGCCGGTGTTGGCAGGCATGTGGATGGGCTCGAAGCCTGCCAGCCTGCGCTGGTAGCCATGCTTTTTCATGTCGGCCCAGGCGTCGATCTCGTGCACCACGGGGGTGAAGGCGAAGTTGTACTGGGGGGGGAGGCGAGGAAGTGGCCCACTCCAGCGTACGGCCGCCCCAGGGGTCGCCGGTCTCGTCGCGCAGCTCGTCGCGCTTCATGATGGAAACGGCCAGCTGGATGAAGAAGCAGGCAATGCCCAGTGCGATCAGCGCGGCACCGAAGGCGGCCACGATGAAGTAGATCTGCAGCGAGGGGTCCTCGAAGTGGTTGGCACGGCGCGTCACGCCCATCAGGCCCAGGATGTACAGGGGCGTGAAGGCGACCCAGAAGCCGACCAGCCAGAACCAGAACGATGCCTTGCCCCAGAACTCGACCAGGCGGAAGCCGAAGGCCTTGGGGAACCAGTAGTTGATGGCCGCGAACACGGCAAACACCACGCCGCCGATGATCACGTTGTGGAAGTGGGCGATCAGGAACAGCGAGTTGTGCAGCACGAAGTCTGCGGGAGGCACGGCCAGCAGCACGCCGGTCATGCCGCCGATGGCGAACGTGCACATGAAGCCCACGGTCCACAGCATGGGCACCGAGAAGCGGATGCGGCCACGGTACATGGTGAAAAGCCAGTTGAAGATCTTGGCGCCCGTCGGGATCGAGATGATCATCGTCGTGATGCCGAAGAAGGTGTTCACGCTGGCGCCGGAGCCCATGGTGAAGAAGTGGTGCAGCCACACCAGGTAGGACAGGATGGTGATACACACCGTCGCATACACCATGGAGGTGTAGCCGAACAGGCGCTTGCGGCTGAAGGTGGCCACGACTTCGGAGAACACGCCGAAGGCGGGCAGCACCAGGATGTAGACCTCGGGGTGGCCCCAGATCCAGATCAGGTTCACGTACAGCATGGGGTTGCCGCCCAGGTCGTTCGTGAAGAAGTTCGTGCCGATATAGCGGTCCAGCGACATCAGCACCAGGGCTGCGGTCAGCATGGGGAAGGAGGCGACGATCAGCGCGTTGGTGCACAGCGAAGTCCAGACGAAGACGGGCATCTTCATCAGGTTCATGCCGGGCGCGCGCATCTTGATGATGGTCACGATCAGGTTGATGCCCGATAGCGTCGTGCCGACGCCTGCGACCTGCAGGCCCCATATGTAGTAGTCAAGACCCACGCCCGGATTCTGGTGGCCCAGGTTGGACAGGGCCAGCCAGCCGGAAGTGGAGAATTCGCCCAGGAACAGGGACAGCATCACCAGCACGGCGCCGCCGGCCGTCATCCAGAAGCTGAAATTGTTCAGGAACGGGAAGGACACGTCGCGTGCGCCGATCTGCAGCGGCACCAGATAGTTCATCAGGCCGGTCACGAAAGGCATGGCCACGAAGAAGATCATGATCACGCCGTGGGCGGTGAAGATCTGGTCGTAGTGGTGCGGGGGCAGGTAGCCCATGTTCTCGCCGAAGGCCATGGATTGCTGCAGGCGCATCATCACCGCGTCGGCAAAGCCGCGCAGCAGCATCACCAGGCCGAGGATCATGTACATGATGCCGATCTTCTTGTGGTCGATCGAGCAGATCCAGTCCTTCCAGAGCGGGCCCCAGAGGCGGAATTTGGTGATCGCGGCCAGCACGACGAGGCCGCCGAGCACCACGGCGATAAAGGTCCACAGCACGATGGGCTCATGCGCCATGGGAATCTGGTCCCAGGTGATGCGGCCCAGCAGCCAGTGGGCCGGGGAGTTTGTTTCAGACATGTTCGGTCTCTTGTGTCTTCATGGCGCGGAGGGCGCAGCCTAAGCAGCAGTCCGCAGCCGTTGATTGCTTATTGCTGTGCGACAGCTCCTGGGGTTGCGCGCTGGTCCAGCAGGGCCACCACACGGTCGGCATTGCGCACCGTGCACACGTCCTGCGGCAGGTTCAGTCCGGCACTCTTCAGATAGGCTTCGCCGCCAGCGGCATCGATGGCCATCATGTGGTGCATGCACATCTTGCCGTCCTCGACGCAGCGGTTGAGGATCTTGTTGTACAGGCCTTCATCCACGGCAGAGAAACGCTCCACGGGGTTGCGTTCGCTGGGCTTGGCCAGTGCCAGATAAGCATCGCGCGTCAGGGGCTTGCCATCGGTCTTGGCCTTGGCAACCCACTGCGCAAACTCTTCGTTGCTCACGCCGTGGAACTTGAAGGTCATGCCCGCAAAGCCCGCGCCGCTGTAGTGCGAAGCCAGGCCGTTGTAGACGCCGGGCTTGTTGATGACGGCGTTCAGCTCGGTCTGCATGCCGGGCATCGCATAGATCATGCCGGCCAGGTCAGGCACGTAGAACGCATTCATGGTGTTGGTCGAGGTCAGCTTGAAGCGGATGGGGCGATCCACCGGGGCTGCGAGTTCGTTCACCGTGGCGATGCCCTGCTCGGGGTAGAAGAACAGCCATTTCCAGTCCATGGCCACGACTTCCACTTCCAGGGGCTTGACATCGGCCGTCAGCGCCTTGCTGGCGGAGATGCGGTCCAGGGGGCGATAGGGGTCGAGCTTGTGGGTGCTGATCCAGGTCAGCGCGCCCAGGGCGATGATGATCAGCAGGGGAACCGTCCAGATCACCAGTTCCAGTGCCGTCGAGTGGTGCCACTCGGGGTCGTAGTGCGCTTCGGTGTTCGACTGGCGGTATTTCCAGGCGAACAGCAGCGTCAGGAAGATCACTGGAATGATGATGATGAGCATCAGCAGCGTGGCTGTGATCACCAACTGGCCTTGCTGGGCGGCAATGTCGCCAGCAGGATTGAGCACGACGGCTTTGCTGCAACCAGCGAGACTGGCTGCCAAAGCTGCCGCGATGAGCCACGCAGGCCCACGGGTTTCCTTGAGTTTTAACATGCTATAGGCGTGACGAAGGCGCGTTTAGGTGTAAACGCGGATTACTGGATCTGGTCAAATGTAATACGAAGTTTGCATTTGTCGATTGGACATTTTGTCCAAGGTCAAAGGGTATGGGTTGACATTTCCCGGGGCAATCCCCATGCCCCGCCGCCATGCTCTCCTCCGTGCCGCGACCTGTTTCCATCTGTTGTCGACCCTTGCCATCCCTGGGCGGGCCGTCGTTCTTCAAAAGTCGTGCGCCGGGGGGCAGCCGCTGACAGTGTTCAGGGTGAAACCGCTATTGCAGGCTTCATGTCTTGCGCGTAGAACGGATGGCGTCAGCTGAGAAAGTGGCAGACACAGAAACCTGTAGGTGTCGAGAGACAGCAAGTAAGACAAGGAGTTGCGTTCATATGAGTAGCCTCAATCCGTCCGTTGGTCTTACTCCCCAAGACTATGTGAATTCCGAAACCCTGGCCCTGGCAGATACGCATGAAGAAGCGACCCCCGGCGAAATCGCCGTGGGGGTGATCATCGGCCGTTCGTCCGAATACTTCGACTTTTTCGTGTTCGGCATTGCCTGCGTGCTGGTGTTCCCGTCCGTGCTGTTCCCCTTCCTGTCCAAGCTCGACGGCACGCTGGCCGCATTCGCCATCTTTGCGCTGGCCTTCATCGCGCGCCCCATCGGCACGGCGATTTCCATGGCCGTGCAGCGCCACTGGGGGCGGGCGACCAAGCTGACTTTGGCCCTGTTCCTGCTGGGCAGCTGCACCGTGGGCATGGCCTTCTTGCCCACCTATCAGAGTGTGGGCGTCAATGCCATCGTGGCCATGGCCATTTTGCGCATAGGCCAGGGCCTTGCGCTCGGCGGCTCCTGGGACGGGCTGCCGTCGCTGCTGGCCATGTCGGCACCGAAGAACCGCCGCGGCTGGTATTCCATGATCGGCCAGTTGGGTGCGCCGCTGGGCTTCGTGATCGCGGCCAGCCTGTTTGCCTATCTGTACGGCAATCTGACGGCCGACGAATTCCTGACCTGGGGCTGGCGCTATCCGTTCTGCGTGGCGTTTGCGATCAACGTCGTGGCGCTGTTCGCGCGCCTGCGTCTGGTGGTCGGCCAGTCCTATACGGAGATGCTGCAGGAGCGCGAACTCGAGCCCATCAGCGTGACCAGCCTGATGCGCGACGAGGGCCGCAACGTGATGCTGGGCGCATTTGCCGCACTGGCCAGCTTTGCGCTGTTCCATCTGGTGACGGTGTTCCCGCTGTCTTGGATTTCGATGTTCTCCGATCAGGCCGTGACGGAAGTGCTGATCGTCCAGATCATCGGCGCGTTCTGCGCGGCCATTGCCATTGTGGTGTCCGGCTGGCTGGCCGACCGCGTGGGGCGTCGCAACACGCTGGGCACCATGGCCTGCCTGATCGGCATCTTCAGCTTCCTCGCGCCCTGGCTGCTGGGTAGCGGCACGGCCGGGAACAATGTGTTCATCATCGTGGGCTTCATTCTGCTCGGCCTGTCCTATGGTCAGTCCTCGGGCACGGTGACGTCCAACTTTTCCTCGCATTACCGCTACACGGGCGCCGCGCTGTCCGCCGACATGGCCTGGCTCATCGGTGCGGCATTCGCCCCGCTGGTCGCCCTGGGGGTTTCCGCACGCTTCGGCCTCGTGGCCCTGGGTGCCTACCTGCTGTCCGGCGCGCTGTGCACGCTGGCGGCCCTGGGCATCAACCGCGCGGTGGAGGCGCGCGACCAGTGAGAGGGCACCTTGCCTGAAGAAAAAAGCCGGGCTCGCCCCGGCTTTTTTCATGGCCCGGTCCCTAAGGATTGGCCTGGTACTTGGATTTGTAGGCAAACTCCAGTTGCTCGCAATCGGCCCGGGAATTGAATTCATGGGTCTTGCGTTCGGCCTCGGGTTTCTGGATCTGCTTCCAGCAGAGCTTGACGGTCTCGCCTTCGACCCAGCGCTGCTTGCTTTCGGGGTCGTCCATCAGCGAGCCGACCAGCATCAGCACGCCGAAAATGCCGACCGGCAAGCCGATGAGCCAGGGCACCAGCCGGCTTCCGGGGGAGCTCCGCTGCCCCTCGGTGGATTTTTCGGACGCGTTGGATGTCTTTGGATCGGTCATGCTCTTCCTTGTGCCACCGATTATCTGCGCATGCCGCAGGCCTGGATTGAGCGGCGTCAAGTCGCCTGCCGTGTAAGCCCGCGGATGCCGGATCCGGCGGGCCTGCGTGGCAAGTGCCGGCATGGGCCAGGGCTGCAAGCGCAAACCTATAATGTCTGGCTGATTTGCCCTGACTTGCGCATTGCAGGTTGCTGCAACCCTGCAGGCCGCTGGTGCTGCGCCTTGCACCTCCATTCCAAAGACCATGAGTACACCCACTTTTTCCGTTGCCGACATCCGCAAGACGTTTCTGGAGTTTTATGCCTCCAAGGGCCACACGGTGGTGCCTTCCAGCTCGCTGGTGCCGGGCAACGATCCGACGCTGATGTTCACCAACTCGGGCATGGTGCAGTTCAAGGACGTGTTCCTGGGCACGGACAAGCGCCCCTACGTGCGCGCGGCTTCGGTGCAGGCCTGCCTGCGCGCGGGCGGCAAGCACAACGACCTGGAAAACGTGGGCTACACCGCCCGCCACCATACCTTCTTCGAGATGCTGGGCAACTGGTCGTTCGGCGACTACTTCAAGAAGGAGTCGATCGAGTGGGGCTGGGAGCTGCTGACGCAGGTCTTCAAGCTGCCGGCCGACAGGCTGCTGGCCACCGTCTACCACGAGGACGATGAGGCCTACGACATCTGGAAGAACGTGATCGGCCTGCCGCCCGAGCGCATCATCCGCATCGGCGACAACAAGGGCGGCAAGTACAAGAGCGACAACTTCTGGATGATGGCCGAGACCGGCCCCTGCGGTCCGTGCTCGGAAATCTTCTATGACCACGGCGAACACATCGCCGGCGGCCCTCCGGGCAGCCCGGACGAGGACGGCGATCGCTTCATCGAGATCTGGAACCACGTGTTCATGCAGTTCGACATGAAGGAAGACGGCTCCGTCGTCAGGCTGCCCGCGCCCTGCGTGGACACCGGCATGGGCCTGGAGCGCCTGGCCGCCATCCTGCAGCACGTGCACAGCAACTACGAGATCGACCTGTTCCAGGCACTGATCCGGGCCGCAGCCCGCGAGACCCACGTCGAGGACCTGGCCAATCCTTCGCTGAAGGTGATCGCCGACCATATCCGCGCCACCTCCTTCCTGGTGGCCGACGGCGTGATTCCTTCCAACGAAGGCCGCGGCTACGTCCAGCGCCGCATCATCCGCCGCGCCATCCGCCACGGCTACAAACTGGGCCAGAAGACGCCCTTCTTCCACAAGCTGGTGCATGACCTGGTGCTGCAGATGGGCGAGGCCTATCCCAAGCTCAAGGAGCAGGAAGCGCACATCACCAGCGTGCTCAAGGCCGAGGAAGAGCGCTTCTTCGAGACCCTGGCCCACGGCATGGAAATCCTGGACAACGCCCTGGCTGGCGGCACCCAGGTGCTGCCCGGCGACGTGGCCTTCAAGCTGCACGACACCTACGGCTTCCCGCTGGATCTGTCCAACGACGTGGCGCGCGAGCGCGGCGTGACGGTGGACGAGGCCGGCTTCAAGGCCGCGATGGAGCACCAGAAGAATACCGCCCGCGCGGCCGGCAAGTTCAAGATGGACCGCGCGCTGGAGTACAGCGGCGCGGCCAACACTTTCACCGGCTACGAGCACCTGGCCGAGTCCGCAAAAATCGTAGCGCTCTACGCTGATGGCGAGAGCGTTTCCGAGCTCAAGAGCGGCCAAAGTGGCGTGGTGGTGCTGGATACCACTCCTTTTTATGCAGAATCCGGCGGCCAGGTCGGTGACCAGGGTGCCATCACCGCAGGCACTTCGCGCTTTGCCGTGCAGGATACGCTCAAGATCAAGGCCGATGTCTACGGCCACCACGGCGTGCTCGAATCCGGCAGCCTGAAGGTCGGCGACGCCGTGCAGGCCGAGGTGGACACGCAGCTGCGCGCCGCCACCATGCGCAACCACTCCGTGACCCACATCATGCACAAGGCGCTGCGCGAAGTGCTGGGCGGCCATGTGCAGCAGAAGGGCTCGCTGGTCAATGCCGAGCGCACCCGTTTCGACTTTGCGCACAATGCGCCGGTCACGGCCGAGCAGATCCGCGAGATCGAAGCCCGCGTGAATGCCGAGATCCTGGCCAACACCGCCACCGATGCGCGCGTGATGGACATCGAGAGCGCCCAGAAGACCGGCGCCATGATGCTGTTCGGCGAAAAGTACGGCGAGACCGTGCGCGTGCTCGACATCGGCTCCAGCCGCGAGCTGTGCGGCGGCACCCATGTGCGGCGCACGGGCGACATCGGCCTGTTCAAGGTTGTGGGCGAGTCCGGCGTGGCTGCCGGTGTGCGCCGTATCGAAGCCGTGACCGGCGCCAATGCCCTGGCCTATCTGCAGTCGCTGGAATTCACCGTGGACCAGGCTGCGGCCGCCTTCAAGGCACCAGCTGCCGAGCTGACCCACCGCATCGGCGGTGCGCTGGACCAGATCAAGGCCCTGGAAAAGGAAATCGCCGCGCTCAAGGGCAAGCTGGCTTCCAGCCAGGGCGACGAGCTGGTCACGCAGGCGGCCGATGTCAAGGGCGTGAAGGTGCTGGCCGCCCAGCTCGAAGGCGCCGACGCCAAGACGCTGCGCGAGACCATGGACAAGCTCAAGGACAAGCTGGGCGCGGCCGTTGTCGTGCTGGCCGCCGTGGACGGCGACAAGGTCCAGCTGGCCGCCGGCGTGACCAAGGCCGAGACCGCCAAGGTCAAGGCTGGCGAGCTGGTCAACTTCGTGGCCCAGCAGGTGGGCGGCAAGGGTGGCGGCAAGCCCGACATGGCCATGGCCGGCGGCACCGATGCCGGGGCTGTGCCTGCAGCGTTGGCCAGCGTGCAAGCCTGGGTGGCGGAGCGCCTGTAAGGCAAGGCAGCGAATGCTGCCTTGCCTCCAAAGGAAAACGCTCCTCATCGAGGAGCGTTTTTCATGCTTAAAACTGGCGCTGACCAATGTCAGAGATGTCGAGCAAGAGCCTAGGCGGCCCCGCCGTCTCGCGGCGACGGCATCGTCCCCCTTCCATAGCGCGCAGCGCGTAGAGAAAGGGGGAAGGCGCGAGCGCCTCAGGAGGTTACTTTTTCCTGAACACCAGGTCCCACACGCCATGGCCCAGGCGCAGGCCGCGGTTCTCGAACTTGGTCAGCGGGCGGTAGTCGGGCTTGGCCGCATAGCCGTCGGCAGTGTTCTGCAGCAGGGGCTCGGCACTCAGGACTTCGAGCATCTGCACCGCATAGGGCTCCCAGTCGGTCGCGCAATGGATGTATCCGCCGGGCTTGATGCGCGCGGCCAGCTTGGCGATCAGCGGTGGCTGGATCAGGCGGCGCTTGTTGTGCTTCTTCTTGTGCCAGGGATCGGGGAAGAAGATATGCACGCCGTCGATCGAGGCTTCGGGCAGCATGTTGTCTATGACTTCCACGGCATCGTGCTGCAGGATGCGGATGTTCTCGATCTGCTGCTCGCCGATACGCTTGAGCAGCGCGCCCACGCCGGGCTCGTGCACTTCGCAGCACAGGAAATTGTCATCGGGGCGCACGCGCGCGATATGGGCCGTGGCCTCGCCCATGCCGAAGCCGATTTCCAGGATCAGCGGGGCCGTACGGCCGAAGGCGGCCCCAGCGTCCAGCGCTGCCTTCCGGTATTGCAGCAGAAAACGCGGACCCAGCTCTTCAAAAGCCTTGGCCTGGCCGGTGGTCGTGCGGCCGGCGCGGCGCACATAGCTCTTGATGGTCTTGGGATAGGCCACGCCCTCGGGGGCCTGGCCTTGGGGAGCTTGAGTGGAAACTTCAGCGCCGCTGGTATCGGTGGCGGCCACGGATGAGGTTTCGGGTAGGGAGGAGGTAGAGGAAGTCACGGGGTGGATTGTAAATAAGGACGGGTGCCGGCTGCAGCGCCAGCCGCAATGCCGGAGCGCGCCGGCGTTGCGTCAGTCGCGCTGGATTTCACGCCAGTGCCGTACCCAGAGGGCCAGTGCATCAGGCACGGTGGAAGCGGAATGATGCGGGGCCGGCAGGTCCAGGCAGGCTGCGGCTTGCGTCAGCGCTGCCAGAGGGTTGGAAAGATCCACGGCCGGTGCGCCATGCTGCTTGGAGAGTTTTTCGCCGTTGGCCATGCGCACCAGCGGCGTATGCAGATAGCGGGGAAGCGGAAGATGCAGGGCCTGCTGCAGCAGGATCTGGCGCGGCGTGTTGTCGGCCAGGTCTTCGCCGCGCACGATGTCGGTAATGCCTTGCTCGCCATCGTCCACCACCACGGCCAGCTGGTAGGCCCAGAGGCCGTCGGCCCGGCGCAGCACGAAGTCGCCCACGGTGGCAAGCACATCCTGCTGCTGCGGGCCCAGGCGCCGGTCCTGCCAGCGCACCCGGCCTGCGCACATTGCTTCATCATTATTCATAGCTGCTTGCGCAGGTGTGCCAAGCGTTTGAGCCGGATCTGGTGGGTACCGGTCGATCCAGCGCTGCAGCGCAAAGCGCCAGGCCCGTGCCGGCTTGCCATGCAGGCCGTTGCGGCAGGTGCCGGGATAGGGGCGTTCCACATGGCGCTCATGGGCCAGCCCCATGGCCTGCCAGACCGCTTCGAGGTCCTTGCGCGTGCAGCCGCAGGGATAGGCCAGCCGGTCCTGCACGAGTTGCTCGAGCGCCTGGGCATAGAGCGCATGGCGCCGGGATTGCCAGACCACGGGCGCATCGGAATGCAGACCGCAGGCCGCCAGCTGACGCAGGATTTCCTGGTCGGCGCCGGGCTGGCAGCGTGGCGGGTCGATGTCTTCGATGCGCACCAGCCAGGTGCCGCCATGGGCGCGGGCATCGAGCCAGCTGGCCAGTGCGGCCACCAGCGACCCCGCATGCAGAGGGCCTGTGGGCGAAGGGGCAAAGCGGCCGGTATAGCCGGGCCGGAGAGGGATGGCGGACATAGAGGGCGCCCATCATAGCGGCGCGTGCGCCCGCTTGCCTGGAGTGCGTACTCAGGCCAGCGCCAGGCCCATCTCCAGTCCCGAGAGGAAGGCATCCTCGACACGGTGGCCCAGGCACCAGTCGCCGCACAGGCCGAGTCCGCTGGACGGATCATGCAGATGCGGCCGGCCCAGCGGCGCCAGTGTCTGCGCCTGCGGCCAGAGATAGACGCTGGCATGGCGCGGTGCCACGCGTATTCCCGTGATCTCGCCAAAGGCCTTCTGCAGCTTGGACAGCACGCGCGAAGGATCGTCGCCGCGGTGCTCCTGCGACCACAGCGGATTGGCGTGCACGGTCCAGCGTTCGGTCTGGGCCCGGCCGGGCTTGGAGGACTCGCGGGCCACCCAGGCGATGCGGTCGTGTGTGGTGCGGGCCGCATTCCATTGCGGCCCCAGGGTGGTCAGGCCGGCCTGGGCCGCCATGGGGTAGGACAGCGTCATGGCCCAGCAGGGGGCCATCTCCACTAGGGCCAGCGATTGCGCCAGCTGGGCACCCTGCGGGGTGGACTGCAGCAGCTGGCGGGCCAGCGGCGCGGGCACGGCCAGCACTACGGCATCGAAACCGCCGGCACTTTGCTGGCCGTGGTCCTCGGTATCCAGCGTCAGCTCCCACTGGTGCCTGCCAGCGCGGCGCGGGCTGCCGGCCACATGGTGCACCAGCCGTGTCACGGACTGGCCCAGGTGCAGCCGGCCGGCCTCCCACAGCGGGCCGGCCCAGGCCAGGGGCAGGGCCTGCATGTCAGGCGTGCCGACCCAGTGGGTCTCGCGTGCCGGCGGCGCTTCCTGCGTCTTGCGGCCCTGGGCGTTGCGGATCTGGACGCTGCTCACGCTCCAGGCGCGCACCGTGCCGGGCGCCGTGTCCAGCGCCATCTGGAAGCGCGTATCGCGCACGGTGAAGAACTGGGCGCCGATGTCGAAGCTGCCATAGGGGCCGCTGACCGAGCGCAGCCGGCCGCCGGCCTGGGACAGGCGCTCGTAGACATGGACATCGTGGCCGGCCTGCATCAGCGTGCGGGCGCAGGCCAGGCCGGCAATGCCGGCGCCGACCACGGCGATGCGCCGGGGCTGGCCCGATGCGGCAGGCTGGGGGGAAGCTGAAGCGGAGCGCGAAGCTTTGGTGGCCGAGGAAGCACGGGAAGCGTTCATGAACAAGCCTTTTCAACACAGGTCCGTCATAGCGTAGCAGCTATTCAAAGCATAGCAAGCGGTATTGCGCATGGTCTGGCCGGGCCGGAGCCGGCACAGGGGGGACAGCGGTGCCGATGCTGCAACGCATCACTGCCAGCCACTCTACACCCGGCGCATGACGCCAGGCCGCCCGGCGGCGTTCAATGACGGTGATGGTTTTCCATGAGGGCCTTGCGTGTGGCCGGGCTTTCCAGCTGCGCTATCCACCATTGCAGCGCCCGCCCCGGCGTATGCTGGGGAGCGCCGGACCACGCATAGTGCACGCGCAGCGTGCGCTTGGAGCGCTGGACCTGGCGGGTGACCAGCAGCCCGGCCTCCAGATAGGCCTGGACCATGCCGCGCGGCAGGAAGCCGCAGCCTATGCCGCGGATCTGGGCCTCCACCTTGGCCTGCATGCTGTCCACGGTCAGCACGTCCTGGCCGTCGATCAGACCGTAGCTGATGTTGCTGCGCACGCCCGAATCGGCCACGGCAATCAGCCGGTGCTGCAGCAGTTCCTCATCGGAAATCGGCTCTTGCGCCTGGGCCAGCGGGTGGTGCGGCGCCACGGCGAAGATGAAGTCGGCCTCGCCCATCTCGCGCGTCTGCAGGTCTGCGGCGTTGCTGGTGTTGACGACCACGCCTATGGCCAGGTCGGCCTGGCCGCTGGTCAGTGTCTCTAGGGTGCCGCTCAGGATGGCCTCCTTGAGCTTGAGGCGGGTGGGCGGCTTGAGGGCGTAGAAAGCCTCGATCAGCTCGAAGATCGGCGTGCGCGCGACGGCACCGTCCACGACGATGGTCAGCTGCGGCTCCCAGCCCGTGGCCACGCGCTTGACGCGGTGTGCCACGGCATCGATCTCCTGCAGCAACCGCGCGCCTTCGGCCAGCAAGGCCTGGCCGGCCTCGGTGGGCTGGGCATGGCGCGAGCGGCGGTCGAACAGCAGCACGTCCAGCGCGTCCTCTATCTGGCGCACGCGGTAGGTCAGCGCGCTGGGCACCAGTCCCAGGGAGCGCGCAGCGGCGGCAAAGCTGCCGGTTTCCGAGATGGCCTGCAGCATGGCCAGGCTGTCGGGGGTCAGGACGTCGCGGGAGCTGGGCATGGTGGTATCGGAGGACTATTCAAAGTTTTCGAATGATGCCATCAATGCTCCTCAGCCACGGCATGGGGGTGCGCTTCTACAGTGGAGCCATCGAGATTTGATTGACGCTTCGCAAAGAAAGGACTCCACCATGATGACTCTGCGCCGATCCCAGGAACGCGGCTTTGCCGACCATGGCTGGCTGAAGTCGTTCCACAGTTTTTCGTTTGCCGGCTACTACGATCCGCGCCACATGGGCTTTGGCAACCTGCGCGTGATCAACGAGGACCGCATCGCTCCGGGCACGGGCTTTGGCGCCCACGGCCATCGCGACATGGAAATCATTAGCTATGTGCTGGAAGGCGGGCTCTCGCACAAGGACAGCATGGGCAACGAGCAGACCATCGTGCCCGGCGAGGTGCAGCGCATGAGCGCCGGCACGGGCGTGGTGCACAGCGAGCACAACCATGCCGCGGGCCAGGCCACGCATTTCCTGCAGATCTGGCTCTTGCCGGCGCGCACCGGCGTCGAGCCCGGCTATGAGCAAAAGGCCTTTCCCGCAGCCGAAAAGCGCGGCCGCCTGCGCCTGGTGGCATCGCCCGACGGCGCCGAGGGCTCGGTGTCCATGAATGCCGATGCCCGCCTGTTCGCCGGCCTGTTCGATGGTGGCGAATCCTTCGACATGGCACTGCCGGCCGGCCGCAAGACCTATGTGCACATGGTGCGCGGCAAGCTGACGGTCAATGGGCAACGGCTGACAGCCGGCGATGCGGCACTTCTGGAAAATGAAGCCGCCTTGCGTCTGGACGTGGGCGAACAGGCAGAAGTGCTGGTGTTCGATCTCGAGGCCTGAACGGTTTCCGTGCGTGTCTGGTTCCCCGGGCTTGCACCGGCGCGCATGCGGCAGGGCGGTGGCCGCCAAGGCCATGCCCTGGCGCTCGTGGTGTGTGCGAGCCGTTTCACCTGTCATTGAGCGGCCACAGCCGCAAGGAGTTTGTATGCTGAATCAACTGAAGAATCCCCTGGCCCTGATCGGCCGCATCCTGATCGCCGCACTGTTCGTGCCGGCAGGCCTGCAGAAGCTCACCGGCTTTGCCGGTACCGTGGGCTATGCCGCTTCCGTGGGCATGCCTTTGCCGCAAGTCGGCGTGGCCGTGGCCCTGGTGGTGGAGATCGTGGGCGGCCTGGCCTTCCTGCTGGGCTGGGGTACGCGCTGGGTGGCTCTGGTCCTGGGCTTCTTCACGCTGGTGGCCTCTTTCTTCTTCCACAACTTCTGGGGCGTGCCGCCCGAGGCAGCCATGATGCAGCAACTGCTGTTCTGGAAGAACATCGCCGTTGTCGGCGGCCTGCTGGGCTTCGCGGCCCATGGCGCCGGCGACTGGAGCGTGGATGCCCGCAAAGCCGCCTGAGCTGCCTTGAATTTCGTTTAGGCTCTCATATGCCCCGCAGCCTCTGGCTGGCGGGGCTTTTTCACAGCCGGGCCGCCCCCAAGGTGAAATGTCCCTCCCGAAGGAGCTGCGCGCACGCGCATGAGGGAGCGTCGGGCGCGTTTTTCAAGTCAAGGAAGAGTACATGGCGAATATCGTGGTGGTCTACCACTCGGGCTACGGGCATACGCAGCGGCTGGCCCAGGTCGTGGCCCAGGGCGCGGCGGCGCAACTGCTGGCCATCGATGCGGATGGCAATCTGCCGGCCGGCGGCTGGGAGCAACTGGCGGCGGCCGATGCCATCGTGCTGGGCGCGCCCACCTACATGGGCGGGCCCAGCTGGCAGTTCAAGCGCTTTGCCGACGCATCGTCCAAGGCCTGGTTCGCCCAGGCGTGGAGGGACAAGCTGTTTGCCGGCTTCACCAACAGCGCCGGCGTGCAGGGCGACAAGCAGGTCACGCTCGACTATCTGTATCACCTGGCCATGCAGCATGGCGGCCTCTGGGTGGGCCTGGGCATGCTGCCGTCCAACACCAAGGCCGCGCAGCGCAACGATGCGAACTGGATGGGTGCCTATTCGGGCGCCATGGCGCAGTCGCCCTCGGATGCCTCGGTGGCCGAGATGCTGCCCGGCGACCTGGAGACGGCGCGCCAGTTCGGCGCGCGCGTGGCCCAGGCAGCGGCGCGCTGGACCCGATAGGCGCTATTCAATCGGGATCGGCCAGCGCTGGACTGCATTGGATTTCATGATGTTTTCTATCTGGAATCCATGCGTGGAAGGCGCTGTCTGCTTCTCTTTTATGAGCGAATCGTTTACCGCAAGTGCTTTTTGACGGGACGGGGGTGGACCAGCGCCGTGCGCTCCAGGTCCGTGCCCAGCGCGTCGCGCTCGTCGAAGACGAAGCAGCCGCCGTTGTAGAACTTGCCGTCGGTTTCCTCGAAGTACTTGAGGATGCCGCCCTCGAGCTGGTAGACATGCTCCACGCCTTCGTCCTGCATGAGCAGGGCGGCCTTTTCGCAGCGGATGCCGCCCGTGCAGTAGCTGACCACGGTCTTGCCGGCCAGTTGCGCCTTGTGTGCGCGCAGCGCGGGCGGAAATTCGGTGAACTTGTTCAGGCGCCAGTCGATGGTGCCCTCGAAGGCGCCTTCGTCGACTTCGTAGTCGTTGCGCGTGTCCAGGGTCACCACTTCTCGGCCCTCGTCGTCATGGCCCTGTTCCAGCCAGCGGCGCAGCGTGGCTGGCGCCACCGAAGGCGCGCGGCCGCCAGCCGGGCGGATGGAGGGGTGGTCCATGCGGATGATCTCGCGCTTGACCTTGACCAGCATTTTGCGAAACGGTACTGCGTCGGACCAGCTTTCCTTGGGCGCCAGGTCGGCAAAGCGCTCGTCCTCGCGCAGCGCATCGACAAAGGCACGCACCTGGGCCGCCGGGCCGGCCAGGAAGAAGTTGATGCCTTCCTCGGCCAGCAGCACCGTGCCCTTGAGATCCAGGGCCTGCGCGCGTTGGGCCAGGGTGTCGCGCAGTGCCGCGGCATCGGGCAGCGGCGTGAACTTGTAGCAGGAGATATTGAGGATTTCAGGCACGGACAGGCATACGGTTGGGTTGCGGCGCTGCAGCCAGCGCACGCGGGCCGAAGGAAAAAGGGCAGGGCCGGGCATCCGGGGGGACGTCTGGAAAACACGAAGGCGACCGCCGGCCTTGCGCCGTAAAAAGACGGGCTGCGCAAGGCGGCCCGGCAGGCATTCGGCGGTTCAGGCGCCGGTGGTCAGGACCGCCTTGATTTTATTGGCCAGCTGAGCCACTGCGAGCGACGCGGGTGCTCCCGGCATGGCCTGCAGCAGCAGCTGGCGGCGCATCACGGCCTCGCGCACGGCGGGGTCGATGGGAATGTCGCCCAGATGCGACAGGCGCAGCGGCTGGCCCGAGGCCGTGCTCACGAAGCGGTTGAGCACCTGCTGCAGCTGGCTGGTGATGGCGCGGCCGTCGCCAGGGCGCTGGGCCTGGTTGATGACCAGGCGGATCTGCTGGCGCTTTTGCTGCGTGGCCAGCACCTTGATGGCCGCATAGGCGTCGGTCAGCGAGGTGGGCTCGGGCGTGGCAACCACCAGCACCTCCGTGGCCAGGGAAACCGAGAACAGCACCACGTCGGAAATGCCGGCGCCGGTGTCGAGCAGGATGATGTCGTAGCGCGGAGCCAGCAGCTCGATGGTGCGCATGAACTGGGTGCGGATCTCGGGCGTGAGGCGCGAATATTCGATCATGCCCGAGCCGGCGAGCAGCACGGAGTAGCCGCCGGCCGTGGGCAGGATGGCCTCGTCCAGCGAGGAGCGGCCGGTGAAGACATCGTGCAGCGTGATCTTGGGATTGAGGTTGAGCACCACGTCCAGATTCGCCAGGCCCAGGTCCGCATCCAGCACCAGCACCTTGTAGCCATGGCGCGTGAGCGCCGCCGCCAGATTGACGGACACGAAGGTCTTGCCCACACCGCCTTTGCCGCTGGTCACCGCGATGATGTGCGCGCGTCGGGAACGGGCTTGCGCCTGCACGGCATCCCCCATCGAGATGCCGGCTGGAAAGGAAGGGCTGGGCGCCACAACGTCAGTCATCAGAAGGCTTTCTGACTTGGCTTGCAATGTCGGTGTTCACGTCGAGTTCAATCTCGTTATCGTTGTCATTGTCATCGAGCGATGGCTCGAACAAAGGCCCGAAAAGAAGGCTTTTTTCCTCGGCACTCACCGTGCTGTCGGGCGGCTCCTCGATCTGTATGCAGTTGCGGCCGCTGGATTTGGCCAGATACAGCTGCCGGTCGGCGCGCTCGGTCCACAGCGCCGAGGTGCTGCGTATCCATTGCAGCGCAAAGGCGCCGCCGATGCTGACCGTGACCTGCAGCGACAGCCCGGGCGAGATCACGATCGGCGTGCTCTCTATGCTTTCGCGCAGGCGCTCGGCCACGGACTGGCCGAAGGCTGCGGCGCACATGGGCAGCACGATGGCGAATTCCTCGCCGCCGTAGCGTGCCAGCGTGTCCATGGGGCGTATGCCCTGGGACAGGGTCCGGGCCACGGACTGTAGCACGCGGTCGCCGGCGAGATGGCCATGTTCGTCATTGATCCGTTTGAAGTGATCGATGTCCAGCATCAGCAGCAGCGCGCTTTCGCCGGAGCGCGCCACGCGGTCCATTTCGCGCTCGACCACCGAGCGGAAGTGCCGCCGGTTGGCCAGGCCTGTGAGCGGGTCGCGCAGAGACAGCGCGCACAGGCCGTCGATCAGTGCCTGCAGATACTGGGTCGGCGAGTCACTGGGCAATTGCATGCCCCCTGCGCTCGCACGAGCCACCAGGGAATGGGCTGTGGCCAAGCGCAGATCGCGTAGATATACGGATTGGAGAGGGGTGGGAGAAGTCACAATTTGCTACGAAAACTCCAGCCAGTGTATCAGCGCTGCGGATGGCTGTGCAGGCGCATTGCCATCGTGTTGCGGCCCTGCGCGAGCGCTTTGTGTCAACCCTGTGGCAGCGCGGCCAGGAATTCCGCATCGGTGCGGTACAGGCGCAGATGCTGGCCCTGGTGGGACAGCATGCCCGCGCGCTCCAGCCGCTGCTGCACGGGCAGCTTGAGCCCCACCACATGCAGGGTGCCGCCGCGCTGGGCCACCAGCCGCTCCAGGCGGGCAAAGGTCTCCACGCCGGTCACGTCGATGTTGTTGATGGGCTGGGTCAGCAGTGCCAGATGCTTGGCATCGGCTTGCTGTTGCCACAGATCGCTGGTAAAGCGCTCCATGGCCGAGGCCGAGGCGAAGTCCAGGTCGGCGTCCATGCGCAGGGTGATCAGCCCGGGTGCCAGCGGCGGCAGCTGCCACAGCTGGCGGCTGCGCAGGCTGCCGTCGCCGTGCAAGCCCACTTCCAGGATGCGCGGATGCAGGCGCTGGTAGAGGAAATAGCCCAGGCTCAGCACGATGCCGGCGAACACGCCCCAGTACATGCGCGGCGCGGTCAGCAGCGTGAGCGCCAGCGTGGCCACGCTGATGCAGCCTTCCACCAGCGAAATGCGAAACAGCTGGATGATGACCGAAGGCTTGATCAGATTGACCACCGCCGTGATGACGATGGCCGCCAGCGCCGCCTTGGGCACATGGTAGAGCCATGGAATGAACCACAGCACCACGATCACCACCAGCAGGATGGAGAAGACGTTGGAATAACCGGTCTTGGCGCCCGCCAGCAGATTGACGGCCGAGCGCGAGAACGAGGCGCTGGTGGCAAAGCTGCCGAACAGGCCGGCGCTGATCTTGGACAGGCCCTGGGCGACAAGGTCCTGATTCTCGTTCCAGCGCGTGCCGGCCTGCTGGTGCTCCACCTGGGCACTGGATGCAGTCTCGAGAAAGCTCACCAGCGAAATCACCAGCACGGGCATGACCAGATCGCCGAACTCCTCCCAGGACAGCAGTCCGGGCCACTGGAAATGCGGCAGGCCTGCAGGCAGGTGGCCCACCACCGCACCGCCGCCGTCGGCAAAGCCCGTGGCCCAGCTGACCAGCCCCGTGAGCGCGATGATGAAGATCGCCGAGGGAAATGCGGCGCGCCACTTCTTGGCTGCGACGAGCAGCGCGATGCTGCCTAGGCCATAGGCAATGGAATGCCAGTCGAACAGATAGATGGAAGGGGAATGCCACAGTGCGGACCAGTCGCTGCGCAGGCCCAGCAGCGTGGGCAGCTGGGAGGCCAGGATGAGCAGGGCCGCGGCCTGGGTGAAGCCCGTGAGCACGGGCGACGTCACCAGGTTGAGCAGCCAGCCTGCACGCACCATGCCCAGCATCCACTGCACCAGGCCCGACATGATGGCCATCCAGGCCGCCAGAGCCACCCAGTGCGCCGACCCCGGCTCGGCCAGGCCCATGAGCGAGGCACCGATCAGCAGCGCGCTTAGCGCCGTCGGCCCCACGCCCAGGCGGGGCGAAGGACTGAACACGATGGCCACCGCCGCGGGCACGATAGACGCGTAAATGCCCGTGATCAGCGGCATGCCGGCCAGGGCGGCGTAGGCCACTCCCTGGGGCAGCAGCATGAGCCCAACGGTCAGGCCGGCCCAGAACTCGCCGCGCAGCAGTGCTGCCGTGGGCTTGGGCCAGGAAAGAAAAGGAAACCAGCGCGCCAGAGAATGCATGGACGCTATTGTCATGTGAACCAGCCGGGCTTGCAGGTCACATCGGTGATCCGAGCTTGTCCTACAGGCAGGCGCGGGCTCGTCGGATCGGCGAAGCATGAGCGCATGGATACAGTCACTCATGTTTTAGAACAGATTAGGGGGTAAATCATGACTGTTATGACAAAGCGTTATGTGCAAATCATGGCCGTGACGGCCCTGGCCTTTGGTCTGGCGGCCTGCGGCAAGAACGACGATAGCCAGACGGCGGGGCAGAAGCTCGACTCCGCCATCTCGCAAACCAAGGAAGCGGCCGACAGCGCAGGCAAGAAGCTGGAAGAAGGTGCCAGCCAGGCGGGCAATGCCACCACCAATGCGCTGGACAAGGCCGGCGACAAGATCAGCAGCGCCGCCGATTCGGCCGGAGCCAAGATCGAAGAAGGTGCCGCCAAGGCTGGCCAGGCGCTGGACGATGCCGGCATCACCGCCGCCATCAAGGCCGAGCTGATCAAGGCGCCCGAAGTCAGCGCGCTCAAGGTGGATGTGGATACCAAGGGCGGTGTGGTGACCCTCAGCGGCACCGTGCCCAGCGAGGCCGTGAAGAACCGCGCTGGCGACATCGCCAAGGGCGTCAAGGGCGTGGCCTCGGTGAACAACAACCTCGCCGTGCAGGCGAACTGACAGGCCGCGGCCTGAATCGAAAAAGCCGGGTGGCTGCAGCCCCCGGCTTTTTCTTTTGTGCCGGCACCACGTGCAAGCTGCGGGACACGGCTTCGAACTCATCCCGATTGCACTCCTATGCAGCTGCGTAGAGATCATTAACACGTTCTAAGATGCGGGCATGACCCAAGCAGACCACCGACCCGATCCATCGTGCGCTTCCCGGCTGCCCACGCAGCTGATCCACCATCCCTACCAGCCGCCGCAGGACTTTGCCGGCCCCCAGCCCGCCGTGCACAAGGCCTCTACCGTGTTCTTCGAGAACGTGCAGGCCATGCGCGAGCGCCGCTGGCTGGACAAGAGCAGCTATACCTACGGCCTGCACGGCACCCCGACCACCTACACGCTGGAAGAGCGGCTGTGTGCCCTGGAAGGGGGGCTGCAGTGCCTGCTGGTGCCCAGCGGCCTGGCGGCGATCGCCACCGTGTCCCTGGCCCTGCTGCGGACTGGCGACGAGGTGCTGATCCCCGACAACGTCTACGGCCCCAACAAGACGCTGGCCGAAGGCGAGCTCGCGCATTTCGGCATCACCCACCAGTATTACGACCCCACGGATGTGGCCGATCTCGCGGCCCGCATCACGCCGGCGACCAGGCTGGTGTGGCTGGAGGCGCCAGGCTCCGTGACCATGGAATTTCCCGATCTGATCGCCCAGGTGCGCCTGTGCCGTGAAAAAGGCGTGACCACGGTGCTGGACAACACATGGGGCGCGGGCCTGGCCTTCCGCCCCTTCGACCTTCTCGGCGACGGCAGCCTGGGCGTGGATGTGTCCGCGCATGCGCTGACCAAATATCCCAGCGGGGGCGGCGACGTGCTCATGGGCAGCATCGTCACGCGCAACCAGCCGTTGCACATGCGCATCAAGCTCGCCCATATGCGCCTGGGCCTGGGCGTGGGCGCCAACGATGCCGAGGCCGTGCTGCGCAGCCTGCCCAGCATCGCGCTGCGCTACCACGCCCAGGACCGCGCCGCGCGCCAGCTCGCCCGCTGGCTGTCCACCCAAAGCGCGGTGGCGCAGGTGCTGCACCCGGCCTTGCCCGGGGCTCCCGGCCATGCGCACTGGCAGCAGCTGTGCGGCGCCAGCCGCGGCGGCGAGGGGCTTGAGGGCGTGGCCGCGGGCCTGTTCAGCGTGGTGATCGATGCACGCTTCGGGCAGGACGCCGTCGACCGTTTCTGCGACCACCTGCGGCTGTTCAGGCTCGGGTACAGCTGGGGCGGACCGGTCAGCCTCGTCGTGCCCTACGAGCTGTCCGAAATGCGCAGCCGCGCCACGCCGCATCTGCGCGCAGGCACCGTGGTGCGCTTTGCCATCGGCCTGGAAGATCCTGCAGACCTCCAGGCCGATCTGGCCCAGGCGCTGCACGCTGCCTTTGGCTGATCCCCGGTTTGCTATTGAATAAGTAGCTGCTGGCGCATTGTGGCGAATGATTACGGCATTGATGGATGCTGTGTCTATCTTGCATCAAGCGCCAGCCGCTTTGTTTTCGATAGCGGCCTGCGGGCTTTCCGCGATGGCAGCGCCAGGCGGGCAAGGTAATTTGTGACCATTGCGCCCCTTCGGCCCGGCGGTGTACCGCTGCCGGCAGGGCGTCCTGGTTGCAAGGAGGTTCCCGCATGCAAGCTTCCCCTGTTACCGACACCCGTGCCCCGGCTGCGGCGCTGCATCCATGCCGGCTGCGCTGGAACCAGCCCTGGCAATGGCTGGCGCTGGGGGTCAGGGATGTCCTGCGCGCGCCGGCAATTGCCCTGTTCTACGGGCTGTGCTTCTGGGCCATGGCTTTGATGATGGCCTGGGTGTTCCGCGCCAGCCCCGAATACGCCATGGCCACGGCCAGCGGCTGCCTGCTGGTGGGGCCCTTCATGGCCATGGGGCTGTACGAGGTCAGCCGCCAGCTGGAGTCGGGCGGGGCACCGCGGTTTTCGGAGTCGCTGACCTGCTGGGAACGCAATCTGTCCGGCATGGGCATGCTGGTCATGGTGCTGCTGGTGCTGGAAATGCTCTGGGCGCGCGCCGCCATGGTGGTGTTCGCAGTGTTCTTCGACACCGGCATGCCCACGACGGCCACCCTGATGCAGACCCTGTTGCGCTGGGAAAACTGGGAGTTCCTGGCCGTCTATGCGGCCGTGGGCGGCGTGTTTGCGGCCCTGGTCTTCGCCAGTACGGTCGTGGCCCTGCCCGCCATGCTGGACCGCGGCACGGATGCGCTCACGGCCTGCATCACCAGCATGCGCGTGGTGTGCCTCAATCTGCCGGTCATGGCGCTGTGGGGCTTGCTGATCGCTGCGCTGGTGATTCTGTCGATGGGCTGGGGTGGCGTGTTCCTGCTGATCGTGGGGCCGGTGCTGGGCTGCGCGAGCTGGCATGCCTACCGGGACAGCGTGGCTGGCGATGCGGCTGCACCGGCCGGGGAGGAGGGCACATGACGGGCCGCAAGCAGGAAATCCGCAATGGCGGCGCAGCAGAGCGGCCGCTGGAAGGCACGCTGGCGCCGGCTGCCGGCCTGGATGCCGCCGCTGCGGCGCAGGAAGCCTTCAACGATCCGTATTTCGATGCCCATCCACCGGAGCCGGACACGGGCTGGGACGGCCTGGGGCGCGAGGACCTGCTGCCGGGCTGAGCTAGCTTATTTGAGCAGGGGCCTGAGCTGCGGCCAGACGTTTTCCAGCATATGCGGCTGGGCCTTGGCGTTGGGGTGGATGCGGTCGGGCTGGAACCACTGGTCGCTGTCCCTGGCATCGCCGATGCCCGACAGCAGAAATGGCACCAGCGGCAGCTTTTCCTTGGCGGCGATCTGGGTGAACATGTCCGCGAACTGCTGGGTATAGGCGGCCCCGTAGTTCGGCGGCACCTGCATGCCGACCAGCAGTATCCGGGCCCCCGACTCCCGCGCCATCTTGACCATGGCCTGCAGATTGCCTTGCGTGCTTTGCAGCGCCAGGCCGCGCAGCGCGTCGTTGCCCCCCAGTTCCAGCACCAGGACCGAGGGCTTGTGCTGTGCCAGCAGCGCCGGCAGCCGTGAGCGTCCGCCGGCCGTGGTCTCGCCGCTGACGCTGGCGTTGACGACCGGCAGCGGGTTTTTTTCGGCCTGCAGCCGTTGCTGCAACAGTGAAACCCATCCCTTGCCGCGTGCCAGCCCGTATTCGGCGCTCAAGGAGTCGCCCAGCACCAGCACCGGTCCCGGGGGCACTGCCGGCTTGGCGTGGGTGGGCGCTGCCAGGGCGCTGCCACCTGCAATCCCGAGGGCCAGGCCGAGCAAGATACAGTGGCGGCGTTGCGTTAGGCTGCGGCTGGCGCTTTTGCAAAATTCCATCGTCCAATCTTTCATGTCAGAAACCACTGCCCTTCCTCTGATCGCTGTCGAGCATGTGTTCAAGTCGGTGACCGATTCCACGGGGTCGCTGGATATTTTGCGGGATATCCATCTGGACTTCGCCGAGCGTGAAACCGTGGCCATCGTGGGCGCATCGGGGTCGGGCAAGAGCACGCTGCTGTCCATTCTGGCCGGTCTCGATACCCCCAGCCGCGGCACGGTGCGCCTGCAGGGGAAGGACCTGTTTGCGCTGAGCGAGGACGAACGGGCCGCCGTGCGCGCGCAGAAGATCGGCTTCGTGTTCCAGAGCTTTCAGCTGCTGGGCAATCTGACGGCGCTGGAGAACGTGATGCTGCCGCTGGAGCTGGCCGGCGCACGCGATGCACGCAGCCGCGCGGCGGAGATGCTGGAGCGCGTGGGGCTGGGCGAGCGCCTGAACCGCTATCCCAAGGTGCTGTCCGGCGGCGAGCAGCAGCGCGTGGCGCTGGCGCGTGCCTTTGTGGTCGAGCCCGCCGTGCTGCTGGCCGACGAGCCCACGGGCAGCCTGGACTTCGCCACCGGGCAGAGCGTGATGGAGCTGATGTTCGCGCTCAACCGCGAGCGCGGCACCACGTTGGTCCTGGTCACGCACGACCGCGCCATTGCCGAGCAGTGCGAGCGCAGCATCACCATCGAGGCCGGTCGCGCGATGGCATCGCCGCGGGCAAAGCGCGCCGCCTGAAGTGTGGGAGATGAAAATGGCCCGAAGACCAATCTGGTAAAGCGCGGAATGCTCCCGAATCGGGAGCGATCGCGAAGTGCCGGATGTGGGGGGTATTCAGACGGCCGGGATTTCCAGCCCCTGGCGGCGCTCGGCGCCGCGGCATGCGGCGGCCGTGAACAGCACATCGGTGGAGGAGTTCAGCGCGGTTTCGGTGGAGTCCTGGATCACGCCGATCACATAGCCCACGCCCACGACCTGCATGGCCAGGTCGTTGCTGATGCCGAACAGGCTGCAGGCCAGGGGAATCAGCAGCAGCGAGCCGCCGGCCACGCCCGATGCGCCGCAGGCGCAGACCGCGGATACCACGCACAGCAGCAGGGCGGTGGGAATGTCCACTGCAATGCCCAGCGTGTTCGCGGCAGCCAGGGTCAGCACGCTGATGGTGATGGCTGCGCCGGCCATGTTGATGGTGGCGCCCAGAGGGATGGAGATGCTGTAGGTTTCTTCGGCCAGCTGCAGCTTTCGGGCCAGTGCCAGGTTCACTGGAATGTTGGCGGCCGAGCTGCGCGTGAAGAAGGCCGTGACGGCGCTTTCGCGCAGGCAGGTCAGCGTCAGCGGATAGGGGTTGCGGCGCGTCTGGGTCCAGACGATGGCGGGGTTGACGACCAGCGCCACGAACAGCATGCAGCCCACCAGGACCAGCAGCAGCTGCGTGTAGTCCTTCAGCGCTTCCAGGCCGCCTGCCGAGAACGTGGCGGCTACCAGGCCGAAGATGCCCAGCGGCGCCAGCCGGATCACGCCCTGGATGATCTGGGTGATGGCCTGGCCCAGGTCTTCCAGCACCGTGCGGGTGGTGGGGTTGGCATGGCGCAGCGCAATGCCCAGCGCCACGGCCCAGGCCAGCACGCCGATGTAGTTGGCCTCCAGCAGCGCATGCACGGGATTGTCGAAGGCGCTCTTGAGCACGTTCATCAACACCTGGGTGATATCGCCCGGCACGCCCTGCACGGCCGGCGCTGCGCGAAAGTGGATGACCGAGGGAAACAGCGTGCTGGCGGCCACGGCCACGCAGGCGGCGGCCAGCGTGCCCACGGCGTACAGCCACAGCACGGGCTTGATCTGGGTTTCCTGGCCCGGGCGGTGGTTGCTGATCGCCGCGATCACGAGCAGGAACACCAGCACCGGCGCAATGGCCTTGAGCGCGGAAATGAAGAGCGTGCCCAGGATGGACACGGAATCCGCGGCCGAGGGCCAGAGCCAGGCCAGCAGGCCGCCTGCCACCAGGGCCAGAAGGATTTGCAGCACCAGGCTGCGACGGATGCGATCAAGCAAGGCGTTGAGCATGCAGGTCAAACAGAAAAAAGTGAAACATGCCGATGGCGCAATACGGATTCCCTAGGGAGGTATTGCAAGGCGCTGCCGGATGGACGCCGGATCGGCATCCGCCTGCGCAGACCGCTGCTTCGGCGTGGGTGGGGAGCCGCCATTCTTGCCGCAAGGCATCCGGCTTCAGGTCAGCGAAGCCGGCATCCGGCTGTCCGGCCTTGCCGGCGACGGGGTCGCAGGGCATGGCGGGGCAGGGTGGCTGCAGTGCAGCCCGTGGAATATGCATATGCGGGTTTGGCCGCCCGGGTGGCGCAGTGTAGCGGCAGAGCAAAAACACAGTCGCCCGGACTGGCATGGCCATGTGCCGGGGGAAGGCGCGCGCAAACCCGGGATAATGGCGCCCCATGTCGTCTCCCAAAGTCCTGTTCGGTTTCCACGCTGTTGGCGTGCGCCTGAAGACCGCTCCCCAGTCCATCATCGAAGTCTATTTCGAGGCAACGCGCCGCGACGCGCGCATGCGCCAGTTCCTGGAGCGCGCCAAGGAGGCCGGCGTGCGCCTGATCGAGGCCGATGCCATGCGCATCGCCAAGCTGGCCGGCAGCCATGGACACCAGGGCGTGGCCGCGCGCGTGGAGGAGCTCAAGGACACCCGCACGCTGGACGAGCTGCTGGACGACCTGGAGGCAGAGGGCGTGAAGGCGCCGCTGCTGCTGGTGCTCGACGGCGTGACCGATCCCCACAACCTGGGCGCCTGCCTGCGCGTGGCCGACGGGGCCGGCGTGCATGCGGTGATCGCTCCCAAGGACCATGCGGCCGGCATCAATGCCACCGTGGCCAAGGTGGCCAGCGGCGCGGCCGAAACCGTGCCTTATTTCATGGTGACCAACCTGGCGCGCACGCTCAAGGAACTGCAGGAGCGCAATATCTGGGTCATCGGCACCAGTGGCGATGCCGACAAACATCTCTACCAGATGGATCTGACGGGCCCCACGGCCCTGGTGCTGGGCGCCGAAGGCGACGGCATGCGCCAGCTCACCCGCAAGACCTGCGACGAACTGGTCAGCATTCCGATGCAGGGCGCGGTCGAGAGCCTGAACGTGTCGGTGGCCAGCGGCGTGTGCCTGTACGAAGCGCTGCGCCAGCGTTTGGCAGCCAAGGCCTGACCGCTCGACCGGCGCGCTCCTGAAGGCTCTGTCCCGGCGGCGCCTGGCTCAGTGCGAAGGTGCGAGGCGCCCCAGGGTGTCTTCTGACTTCTGGCGCATGATGCTGCGCACTGCGCCTGCCAGGTCCAGCATGGAAAAGGGCTTGAACAGCACCGTGCTGCCTTCCAGCGCTGGGATCTGCTCCTTCAGGTGTTCGCTGGAGTAGCCGGTGGTGAACAGCATGGGCATGCGCCGGCCTTCGGCATGCAGCTGATCGCGCATTTCCAGGGCCGTGAGCCGGCCCGGCATGCGGATGTCCGAGATGATGAGGTCCACCTCCATGCCGCCCTGGATGTAGCGCATGGCCACTTCCGGGTTGTAGGCCGTGGCGACCTGGTAGCCCAGCTCGTACAGCACCTGTGCCATGGCATTGCGCACCGACAGGTCGTCCTCGATGATCAGAATGGTTTCCATCGCGCCTTCGGCCAGGGCTTCTTCGTCCTGCTCCACCGGCAGGGCCTGGCTGGCCCGTGGCAGGTACAGGTGAAAGCTCGTACCCTGGCCCTCGGCCGACTCCACCTCGATCAGCCCGTCGGACTGGTCGACGAAGTTCTTGACCATGGGCAGGCCCAGGCCGGCACCCTTGCCTTCGGCCTTGGTGGTGAAGAAGGGCTCGAAGATGCGCTCTTTGACCTCGTCGCTCATGCCGCAGCCATCGTCGCTCAGGCAGATGTGCACATACTCGCCCCGGGCGCCGGGCCGGTCCAGGACCGCGTTCTCGAGCTGCAGCGTGATGTGCCCGCTGCCGCCGACCGCGTCGCGCGCATTGATGGCGAGATTGATCAGCGAATTCTCGAAGTACATCCTGTCCGTGCGTATGGGCCACAGGCTCTCGGGCATGCGGATCTGGAAGGCGGTTTCCGCGCCCACGGCCTTGGCCAGCAGGTCTTCGATGTCGCGCACCAGCGCTTTGGGGTCGGCGGCCGCCAGGCTCAGCGGCCTGCGGCTGCTGAATCCGGTGAGGTGCGAGGCCATCCGGCCGGCCTTCTTGATCGTTTCGTGGATCACGTCCACATGCTCGCGCTGGCGCGGATCGGACAGGCTTTTTTCCAGCAGGCCGGCATGCAGGCCGGTGACGAACAGCAGATTGTTCAGGTCATGCGCGACGCCGGCCGACAGGTTGGACACCAGGTCCATTTTCTGCGCCCTGGCCAGATCGTCCTGGGCCTGGCGCAGCTCGCCCTGGATGCGATGCAGCTTGTGCTTGAGCAGGGCGAGCTGCTCGTGCAGGCGGTCTTCGCCCTGCTTGATGGCTTCCAGGTTGATGTTGAAGCCCATCCAGTACAGGACCTCTCCCCGGTCGTTCTTGACCGGCTCCAGCGTGGAAAAATGCCACAGGTAGCGCCCGTCGTGGCGCCTGATGCGCAGCCGGTAGCCCGAGGGCGCTTCGGTGATCAGGGCGCGCGACAGGCTGGCATTGACGCTGGCCAGATCGTCGGGATGCACCAGGTCGATCCAGGTGGCATCGCCGAGGTCCACATGCTGCGCATGGTGGAACGCATAGCGCTTGAGCGCCCGGTTGATCCAGGCAATCTCGCCGCGCGGTGTGGCAATCCATATCTGCTGGGGCAGCCGGTCCAGGCAGGCTTCGAAACGGTCGATGCGCGAAAGGTCGGCCGCCGGATGGGCTGCTTCGGCTTCTGCGGTGGCCGGGGCTGACGGCATGGGCAGCAGGTAGCACTGCAGCGCGCAGGGCTGGCCGTTGTCGAGCACCGGCAGAAAGTGCCAGATGCCCAGGGCCTGGGGGCAGGGGATGCCGGTATCGATCCGGGCGGCCAGGCATTCGTCGATGGCCTGCTGAAACGGGGCACAGGCAAAGCCGCCGTCGGCCAACGGGGAGGCGTTGCGGGCGAGCAGGTCCTGCAGTGCCTGGTTGGCAAACTCCAGGCGCAACCCGGGCCAGGCAATGAGGCCCATGGGGAGGGCGGCCGTGCTCATTACCTGCTGGAGTGCATCCAGTCTTGCCAGTGGGGACATCATGATGGGACTTCAGTTTCGCAAAGCAGCATGCGTGCGCTGGCAGTGTAGGCGTGCTTTCTGCTGGTTATATGGTTCCGCTTCCAAATTAACAAAGGTTAATACAGCGCCTGGAAGCCGGCCGCATGCTCTAAAAAAGCCGGGCCGGTTCAGCACTGGAATGCGTGCTTCCTACGCTACCACAGCCAGGGTGGCGCGGGCATGCATTCCTTCTATGTCATCAGCAGGCAAGGGGAAGGCGCGGGCGCAATCCGCAGCCGCCGCTTCCCGCCGGGCGGCTGCAAGATGGCCGCTCTGCCTGGGGGCAGTGCGAAGCCCGAAAGCGTGGCAACAGAGACGGAAGAGGGGCAGGCAGCTGTCAGAGTGCGCTGCCGCCGTCCATTTCCACCAGTGTCTGGAAGCCGCCCCAGAACATGCGCTTGGCATCGAAGGGCATGCTGGCCGGGTCCATGCCGGCGATGCGCGGGTCTTTCATGACGGCGGCGTTGATGCGGTCGCGCTCCTCGCGCGAGGCATAGACGATCCACGAGAACACCACGGTCTCGTCGTCTTGGAGCTGAACGGCCTGCGGGAACGAGGTGCGCTTGCCCATGGGCACGTCGTCGCCCACGCATTCCCGGTATTGCAGCGCGCCGTATTCCATCCAGACCTTGCCGGCGTCCTGGGCCAGCCGGCGGTAGGCCTCGATATGTGCGCGGGGCACCGGCAGCACGAATCCGTCAACGTAATGCATGGCAGTCTCCTTGGTGGCGGGGGTCTACAGCGTGGCAGCCAGCGCTTCCAGCTGGTCTGCGCAAATGCCCCAGCCGGTGTGAAAGCCCATGGCCTCGTGCTGCTGGCGCGCCTCCTCGGTCCAGTGGCGCGCGATGGCGGTGTAACGCGTCTGCGTGCCTTCGGGTTCGAAAGTCACGATGGCCGTGAAGAACGGCTTGGCGGAAGGCACCCAGCCGGCGGTATAGGCATCGGTGAACACGATGCGGCGGTTGGGTACCACTTCCAGGTACACGCCGGCGTTCGGATATTCCTTGCCATCGGGATCGCGCATCACGATCAGGCTGCCGCCGCCCGGGCGCAGGTCCACCTCGGCGCGCGCGATCGTCCAGGGGCTGGGCACGAACCATTGCTTGAGCAGCGCGGTATCGGTCCAGCAGCGAAACAGCTTGTCGGCCGGCGCCGCCAGCAATCGGGTCAGGACCAGATCGTTGGGGTGCTGGGGGGAAGGGGATTGGGTCATGGCAGAGCCTCCTTTTCAATGAATGGCCGGCGAGGTTTCGCCGGCCTGCAGATTCGCATGCAGCAGGGTGGAACCCAGTGCGGCGGCAAGCAGCGCAAACAGCGCGCCTGCGCCAAAGGCCCACTGGTAGCCGCCCAGCAATGCCCCAAGGGCATCGCTGCCGCGAGCGGCCAGTGCCGCCGTGCGGCCTGCGGCCAGACTGGCCAGCACGGCCAGGCCCAGCGCGCCGCCCAGCATGAACGCGGTGTTGACCAGACCGGAGGCCAGGCCGGCGTTGGCGGGCGAGACATCGTGCATGGCGGCCATCAGCATGGGGTTGAAGGCCACGCCCGCGCCCAGGCCCAGCAGCAGCATGCCGGGCAGCACGTCAAGCCAGAAACCGCCGGAGTCAGCCGCCAGGGGGGCGCGCGCGAACAGCAGCAGCCCCGCAGCGGCCAGCAGCAGCCCTGCGGCCAGCGGTGCGCGGATGCCGAAGCGCATCACCAGCCTGGCCGACCAGCCCAGCGACAGCGCCGCCATCACCAGATTGGCCGGCAGGAAGGCCAGGCCCACCTGCATGGGCGTATAGCCCAGCACCTGCTGCAGGTACAGCGCCGACATGAAGAACCAGGCGAACATGCCGGCCGACCACAGCACGGCACAGATATTGGAGATGCAGATATTGCGCCGCCGAAACAGCTCCAGCGGCACCAGCGGATGCGCCGAGCGCGATTCGATGAAGAGGAATAGCGCCATCAGCAGCGCAGCGGCACTCAGCAGGGCAAGCGTCCGGGCCGAGCCCCAGCCGGCCGTGTTGCCGCCGACCACCCCGTAGACGGCCAGCATCAGCGACAGCGTGACGGTGGCGGCGCCGGCCACATCGAGCTTCGCGCCGCTGCCCGGGGCAGCGGTGGCCGGCAGCAGCAGCCGGCTGGCCAGGTACACGGCCACGCCTATGGGCAGGTTGACGAGAAAGATCCAGTGCCAGCCCACGCTGGTCAGCAGGCCACCCAGCAGCACGCCCAGGCTGCCGCCACCGGCGCAGACAAAGCCGTAGACACCCATGGCGCGCGTGCGCTCCCGGGTTTCGGTGAACAGGTTCATGATCAGCGACAGGGCCACGGCCGACACCACGGCGCCGCCCAGGCCCTGGATGGCACGCGCCGCCACCAGGACCTCCTGCGAGGGCGCCAGTCCGCAGGCCAGCGAGGCCAGGGTGAAGAAGGCCAGGCCTGCGAGGAACATGCGGCGGGGGCCGTACAGATCGCCCAGCCGCCCGCCCAGCAGCAGGCAGCCGCCGAAGGTGAGCATGTAGGCGTTGACCACCCATACCAGCGAGGTCTCGGTGAAGCCCAGGTCGGCACGTATCGACGGCAGGGCGACATTCACGATGGTGCTGTCCAGCACGATCATGAGCTCGCCCAGGCACAGCACGATCAGTGCCAGCCAGCGGCGTCGGGAATGGGCGGCGGTCTCCATGCCGTTACGCCGAGCGCCCGTCGTAATGGCGCACCGGAATCGCGCCGAGGTCCACATCGTCCACGCAGCGCATGTTGATGGCCGCCATGGCCTGGCCCTGCGGGCTGGTGCCCTCTCCATAGAGGTGGATGCCGCAGTCCGGGCAGAAACGGTGGCGGATGACGTGCTTGTTGAAGGTATAGGTGCTGCTGTTGCCTTCCGGCGTGAGCAGCTTCAGATTTCCGCGTGGAGTGAACCACAGCAGCGAGCCGCGGCGCCGGCACATGGAGCAGTTGCAGGCCAGCACCTCGCCGACCTCGCCCTCGAACGTGAATGCATTCCTGCCGCAATGGCAGCTGGCTTGGTATTGCATGGCAAGTGGACAGTGGTTGGAAAGCTCACTGCATCGAGTGCAGGCCGATCATGTTGCCCTCTGGGTCCTGCACGATGGCGCAGTGGCCGTAGGGACCGATGGAGAACTTGGCGCGGTGGACCTGGCCGCCTGCGGGCTCGACGCGGGACTGCTCCACGGCGCAGTCCTCGCAGGCGAAATACACCATGGTGCCGCCTGCGCCCGAAGGCACGCCCTCCATTTTCACCAGCATGCCGCCGGCACCCGGGCGCTCCATCTCCATCGGAAAGGCCAGCATGCGCACGCCCCCGGAAGTGCCGTCAGGCGGGGCCAGCGGCTCCAGCGTGCACTGGAAGATGGTTTCGTAGAACCGGCGCGCACGCTCCATGTCCTGCACGTAGATCTCGAACCAGACAACGGGATTGGGTTTCATGATGAGTCTTCCTTCTGATGGAGGGAAACAAGCGGCCCCGTGCAGCGGCACGGCTTGCCGCGGCCTCTCAGGCGCTGCGGCGCGTGAGCACCACATGGGCAGCCTTGCCCGAAGGGGCGAACTGCGTGCATTCGTACCCCAGGGCCGGCAGGTCGATGTCCCCGAGCAAATGCTCCCCGCCGCCGAGCAGCACGGGGGCGATGGCGATGTGCAGCTCGTCGATCAGGCCGGCAAGCAGGTACTGCCGCAGGGTGGCGACGCCGCCGCCGATGCGCACATCCTGCGCGCCTGCCGCGGCGCGTGCCTGCTGCAGCGCTTCGTGGATGCCGCCGGTGACGAAGTGGAAAACCGTGCCGCCTTCCATCGTGACCGACGGGCGCGCGTGGTGGGTGAGGACAAAGACCGGCACGTGGTAGGGCGGGTTGTCTCCCCACCACCCTTTCCACTCCATGTCGGGCCATGGTCCGCGCACGGGGCCGAACATGTTGCGCCCGAGAATCCAGGCACCCACATTCCTGAAGCCGCGCGCGGCGAAATCCTCGTCCACGCCCGTGGTCCCGCCGTCGGCGCCGAACACCATGCGCTGGAACGTGCGCGTGGGCAAGGCCCACTGGTGCAGCTCCCTGCCTCCGGCACCCATGGGGTGGTCGAGATCCTGGCCGCGGCCCGCACCGTAGCCGTCCAGGGAGATGGTGAAGCTCTCAACGCGTACCTGTGGCATCTGCATACCCCTTTCCTCACGTAGGGCGGCCCGAATGGCGCACGGGGCGCACAAGCGGACTTGCCGGACTCAGCCCTGGCGGACGTTGACCATCCAGGGCGTGCCGAAACGGTCCTTGACCATGCCGAAGCCCTGCGACCAGAAGGTCTTGGCAAAAGGCATGACGGTCTGCCCGCCCTGCGCCAGGGCGTCGAAGAAACGCTGGCCTTCGGCCGTGCTGTCGGCCTGGATGGATACCCACAGGCCCTGGGCCGGCTGGTAGCCGCCGCAAGTGGCATCGGCGCCCGGCATGGCGTCCGAGCCCATCAGCGACTGGTCCTTGATCTGCAGATGCACATGCATGATGCGCTGCCTGGCCGACTCGGGTATCGGCGGCATGCCTTCCTGGGCCGGCATTTCGCCGAAGGTGCCCTGGTAGACGATGCTGCCGCCGAACAGCTTGGCATAGAAGGCGAAGGCTTCGGCGCAGTTGCCGTCGAAGTTCAGGTAGGGGGTGAATTGCATGCTGCTGTCTCCTGTGGGTTGAGGAAAAGGAATTCCGGAAGCCGGCAGGGCCTCCAGGCTATTGCCGCAATATGTCGTTCATGTGTACGGTGTTCACTTATTATGGAGATTAAAATGGACGCTGTCCACATTTTGAAGTGGAGGCTGCATGCAGGCTGTGAGGATTCGTTTGCGTCCGTATCCAGACCTTCATGGAGCGCTGTTTGCCGCTGCCGGATACGCCATGAGTTCATCGAGAGCAAGAAAAACCTATCACCACGGAGATTTGCGCCAGGCCCTGGTGCAGGCCGGGCTGGAGCTGGCGCGGGCCGGCGGCCCCGAAGCCGTGGTGCTGCGCGAGGCCACGCGCCGCGCCGGCGTGGCGCCCAATGCCGCCTACCGGCATTTCGCGAACCGCGAAGCGCTGTTTGGCGCGGTACGCGCCGCGGCGCTGGGCGCGCTGGCCCGGGCCATAGAGCAGGAAATGGATGCGGCGCGCGGCATCGAGGATGCGGCCCAGCGCTCGCGCGCACTGCTGGCGGCCGTGGGGCGCGGCTATCTGGGCTTTGCGCAGGCCGAGACCGGCTGGTTCCGCTCCGCGTTCGCCTGGGGCGCCTACGATGTGGAAGTCGCGCCCGACGCGGCGCATACGGCATCCATGGGGCTCAATCCCTTCGAACTGCTGGGCTATGCGCTGGATGCCATGCGCGATGCGGGCGTACTGGCGGCCGAGCGCCGGCCCGGCGCCGAATTCCTGGCCTGGTCCGCCGTGCACGGCATGGCCCTGCTCATGATCGACGGCCCGCTGCGCCACGCGCCGCCGCCCATGCGCCAGGCGCTGGCGCTGCGCCTGCTCGATATGGTGGAAAAAGGCCTCTGAGGTTTTCAGTCCGGTCCGCACAACCTGCAACATGACAAACAATATTCCCACCGGGCCGCAAGCCGGCTGTGCCACCACGATGGCCCGGGTGCGGCAATGGCTGGCCCAGGCCCAGGGCAGGCACAAGGGGCTTGCCGTGCTCACGGGCGCCGGCGTCAGCGCCGAATCCGGCGTGCCCACGTTCCGCGATGACAGCACCGGCTACTGGGCTCGCTTCAGGCCGGAGGACATGGCCAGCGAAGCCGGCTACCGGCGCGACCCGCAGCATGTCTGGCGCTGGTATGAATACCGGCGCGAGCTGGTGCGCAACGTGCAGCCCAATGCCGGCCACCTGGCGCTGGCGCACTGGGCGCAACGCCATCCCGCAGGCATGACCCTGATCACGCAGAACGTGGACGGCCTGCACCAGAAGGCCGGCAGCCCTGACGTGCTGTGCCTGCATGGCGAGCTGCTCAAGAACCGCTGGCTCAACCACCGCTGCGCGCAGTGCGACCTTGCGCATCCGGCCGCAGGCGAGCCGCCGTACTGCCCCGCCTGCGGCAACCTGGTGCGCCCGGCCGTGGTCTGGTTTGGCGAGTCCCTGCCCCAGGGCATCTGGGCCGAGGCCGAGCAGGCGGCCCAGAACTGCACGCTGATGCTGGTGGTGGGCACCTCGGGCGCCGTCTACCCGGCAGCCGGCCTGGCACAGATTGCGCGGCAGGCCGGGGCCCGCGTGGTGGTGATCAATCCCCGTCCGACCGAACTGGACGCCATGGCCCATGCCCTGCTGCACGGCCCTTCGGCCGAACTGCTGCCGCAACTGCTTTGCGAAGATTGATGCCTGCTACCGAATGAGAAGCTGTCGGCGCTTGATGGGTAAGCGTTACAGCCTGTTTTTGCTGTATTCCTAAACCCAGCCCATGGCGCCCAGCAGCGCCCCCGCACCCAGCAGCCACAGCAGATGCACGCGTGTGCGCCAGACGATGAGGGTGCAGGCCAGGCTCAGCAGCCATAGCCGCCACTCCCGGGCCGGCTGGCCGCCGGCGCTGCCGGCACTGCTCAGGAGCCAGCCCGTGGCCAGCAGCAGGCCCACGACCAGCGGAGCCATGCCCTGCTTGAAGGCGCGCACGCTGCGCCGGCCCTGGTTGCGCTGGCCCCAGCGCGAGGCCTGCCAGGCCAGCAGCGAACTGGGCAGCAGAATGCCGCCCATGCAGACCAGCACGCCCAGCAGACCGAACAGCCAGGCCAGCAGGCCGCTGCCGCCGCCGGCGTTGAGGCCGATGTTCCAGCCCAGCAGCGCGATGAACAGCACATTGGGCCCGGGCGCAGCCTGGGCGATGGCGATGGAGCTGGTGAACTGCGTGTCGCTGAGCCAGCCGCGGCCGTCCACCAGAAAGCGGTGCATGTCGGGCGCCGTGGCAATGGCGCCGCCCACGGCCATCAGCGACAGCGAAAGAAAGTACAGCAGCAGCTGCATCCAGTCGGACGGCTGCATATGGATGGCCAGTTGCTGGGCGGCCTGGACTGTCGTGGCGGCGCTCATGGGGCCAGCTTTCTCCAGGTCAGCACGCAGCCTGCACCGCCCACTGCAAGCAGCACCCAGAACAGCGGCAGGCGCAGCAGCGCCATGGCGGCAAACGCGGCCAGGGCCAGTGCATAGCCGGGCCAGCGGCCCAGCGGATGGCGGGCCAGCGTGGCTGCCAGCTTCAGGCCCATGCCGGCCACCAGGCCCGCGGCCACGGCGCCCATGCCCCGCAGGGCGCCGGCCATGGCGGGATGGGCGGCAAATTGCGAATACACAATGGTGAGCGTGATGACCAGCAGCATCGGAAAGCTCAGCATGCCGCAGACGCCGGCCACGGCGCCGCGCCAGCCGAAATAGCGCTCGCCGAGCATGATGGACAGGTTGACCACATTGGGGCCGGGCATGATCTGGGCCACGGCCCAGTCCTCGATGAATTCCTCGTTGGTCAGCCAGCGCTTTTTTTTCGACCAGCTCGCGCTGCACCACGGCCAGCACGCCGCCGAAGCCCTGCAGCGCCAGGAAGGTGAAGGACCAGTACAGGTCGCGCAGGCTGGCCGGGCGCGGCCTGGCTGGCGGCAGGTCGGCCGGGGCCGCTGATGCTGTGGGGGAAGAGGCGGCTGGAGTGGTCATCGGGGGCCTTGTGCCCGTGGCGCTGGTGCGATTGGCGATCTAGCCGTCGATGCTAATGCCTGCCGGTGCAGGCGCAGGCCTCGCTGGCATCTGCCTATGTGAAGCCGGCATCTGCAATGGCGATGGCAGCACCGCGCGATGCGGCGGGAGCCTCACAGTTCGCCGAGGATCTGCTCCAGGTCCGCCTCGTCCGCATCGGCTTCCAGGCGCAGGCTGCCCTGGATGTGGTCCAGGTGGCTGAGCATCAGCTGCTCGGCCTGCTCGCTGTGGCCCGCAGCAATGGCATGGACCACGGCCTCGTGCTCGTCCACCAGGCAGCAGGTGTTGACGGCGGATTCGTAAAGCGAAATCGTCAGACAGGTCAGCGTGGACAGTTCGCGCATGCTGCGCAGCAGGGCGGAATTGCCGGCCAGCTCGGCCAGCAGCACGTGAAATTCGCCCGACAGGCGCACGGTGGCGCGTTTGTCGGCGTTCTCGCGCGCTTCGCGCTCCTGCTTGAGATGGGCCTGCAGCCGGCGCATCTTGGCGCTGTCCATGCATTGCACCAGGCGGCGCACGATACCGGGCTCGATCAGCCGGCGCGCCTCGAAAACGTCCAGCGCCTGCTCGATGGTCGGCTTGGCCACAAAGGCGCCACGCTGGGGAAACAGCTCCACCATCTGGTCGCGCGCCATGCGGGCCAGCACCTCGCGCACGCGCGCGCGGCTGGTGTTGAAGATGCTGGCCAGCCTGTCCTCGCCCAGCTTGGTACCGGGCAGCAGGCGATGCTCGTGGATGGCCGTGGCGATGCGCGAAGCCATTTCATCCACGGTGATTTCGGATCGGGAGGAACTGCTTCGATTGTTCACTTTTGAGGCGGTTTTTGTTGACATGCTTAGGAATTCTAGGGCCTGTTCACGCAATCCGATCCGTGTGCGCCATATGAACAGGCCCCGGGCCGTGCGGCATGCCGCCGGCAGCTGCGCTCCCTGTGGCTATCCCGCAAACCGTTCAGGGCAATTGGCCGAAAAGCCGGGTCAGCCCTGGAGGAAGGTTCTTGAAGTCCTTGCGCGGCGGCTTGGCGAAGCTGCCGGCGCGCGCCGGTGCGGGCGCCAGCGACACCAGGCTTTGCGCGTGGTTGACGGCGCTGGAGACGCCATCGACCGCGGGTACGGGCAACTGGTGCTTGATGGAGCGGGCCAGGCCCGCCAGCGGCGCACCGGCGATGATCAGCACGTCGGCACCATCCTCGCTCACGGCGGCTTCGCACAGGGCCTGCAGGCGGGCCGCATGGTCGTCCTGCACGCTGCCGATGTCGCGCAGCGGCTCGTCCAGGCAGCGGATGCTGGCCAGGCGGCCGTCCAGGCCGTTGCGTTCCACCATGTCGCGGTACCAGGCGGTGATGCGCCGGGAGATGGCGATGATGGAAAAGCGCTTGCCCAGCATGCAGGCGCTCATGAGCGCGGACTCGGTCATGCCCAGCACGGGAATGTCCAGCGCCTCGCGCAGGCCTTCAAGGCCCGGATCGCCAAAGGCCGCAAGGATGACGGCGTCATGCTGGTGCGCATGTTCGGCGGCCAGCTCGGCCACGGCATAGGCTGCGATCATGGCCTCGAAACGCGTCTCGATATAGGCCACGCCCATGGGCGCGGTCAGCATGGTGATCTCCGTGCCCGGCGCGGCGGCCAGCCTGGCTTCTTTCTCGATGAGGGCGGTGACGCTCTCGGAGATATTGGGGTTGATGATGAGCAGTTTCATGGTGTGTGCGTGCGGGAGTTTCAGAACCGGGCCTGATGGCGCTTGGGCAGCAAGGTGGGCGCGCCGCGCTGCAGGAAACGGCCGCTGCCGGGGCGGGCATGGAACTGCTCGCCGTCCCAGACCACCTGTCCCGCAGACAGCGTGAGGCAGGGCCAGGCCTTGAGCTGCTGGCCTTCATAGGGCGTGTAGTCCACGTTGTCATGCAGATCGCGGTTGCTGATGGCGCGTTCGCCTTCCTGCCAGACCACGAGGTCGGCATCGGCGCCGATGGCAATGCTGCCCTTGCGTGGATGCAGGCCGTAGACCTTGGCAGGGTTGGTGGAGGTGAGTTCCACGAAGCGGTTGAGCGTCATGCGGCCGGCCAGCACGCCGTGCGTGTAGAGCAGCGACAGGCGGGTCTCAATGCCAGGAATGCCGTTGGGAATGTGACCAAAGGACACTTCCTCGCCATTGGGCTTCTTGCCTTCGGGGGAATCGTAGTTGAACGGCGCATGGTCCGAGGAGAACACTGTGAACAGACCGTCGTTCAGACCGTTCCAGATCACTTCCTGGTTGGCCTGATCGCGCGGCGGTGGGCTGCACACGCACTTGGCGCCCTGGTAACTGTCGTCTATGCCCAGATCCTCAGCGCTGAGGAACAGGTATTGCGGGCAGGTTTCGGCCATGATGTTCATGCCGTGGGAGCGGGCCCAGCGGATCTGCTCCACGGCCTCGCGGCCCGAGACGTGGACGATGAGGATGGGCACGTCGGCCAGCTCGGACAGCGCGATGGCGCGGTGCGTGGCTTCGCGCTCCACCAGCATGGGGCGCGAGACCGCGTGGTAGCGCGGCGCGGTGCGGCCGCTGGCTTCCAGGCGCTTGGTCAGCCACTGGATGCAGTCGGCGTTTTCGGCATGGATCATGGCGGTGGCGTCGTACCTGCGCGCCACGTCCAGCACATCGAGGATCTGGCCGTCGTTGAGCTTCAGATCGTCATAGGTCATGTAGATCTTGAAGGAGGTGTAGCCTTCGCGGATCAGTTCGGGCAGTTCCTTTTCCAGGACCTCGGGCGTCGGGTCGCTGACGATCATGTGGAAACCGTAGTCCACATGCGCCTTGCCCTCGGCACGGCGGTGGTAGTCCTGCACTGCGGCGCGCAGCGACTGGCCCCTGGCCTGGGCCGCAAACGGAATCACCGTGGTGGTGCCGCCGCAGGCCGCGGCGCGCGTGCCGCTGTCGAAGTCGTCGGCCATGCGCACGGGCGGCTCCATGGGCTGGTCCAGGTGGCAGTGGGCGTCGATGCCGCCGGGCGTGACCACGCGGCCCGCGGCGTCGTATTCGCGGGCGCCGGCGGGCAGGTGGGCGCCGAGCTGGACGATCTTGCCGTCACGTATGGCGATGTCGGCATCAAAGATGTCGCTGGCGGTGGCAACGCGCGCATTGCGCACTACGAGATCAAATTCGCGGGATGTCATGCTGAATGTCAGAGTTTCGGGGTGTCGGTGGGGTCGACCGGTGCTCCGGCCCGTCCCTGGTGTTGCGATGCGAGTTCGAGTTCGCGCGCCAGGGCCTTGCGGCTGGCGGGCGTGGGCTTGGCATGCGCCTGGTTGTCCAGGGCCGGCAGCACGTAGTCGTTGACCATGCGCCGGATGGCCAGCACGTTCTGGGATTCGCGCAGGCCGCCTTCGATGGGCAGCATGCTGGTCATGACCACGACGGCATTGCGCTCGGGCAGGACCACGATGAACTGGCCCTTGAAGCCCATGGCGTGTGTCTCGGGCTCGGTGGCGACGATGTCGTTGATCCACCAGTAATAGCCATACCAGGGCGCCGAGGTAGGTGCGGTCATGGTGCGGACCCAGGCCTGGGAGACGATCTGCTTGCCCTCCCAGCGGCCGCCGGATAGAACGAGCTGGCCTAGCTTGGCCATGTCCACGGCGCGCAGGCGCAGGCCCCAGCCGGAGGAGACCAGGCCCTTGTCGTCGGCGCGCTCCCAGGCGTAGTGGGTCATGCCCATGGGCTTGAAGATCTTCTCGTCGGCAAAGTTCTGCAGTGGCATGCCGGCGTCGGCGCCCAGCGTGGCGCTGGCCAGGATGGGGTTCACGTCGGTGTAATCAAACGCCGTGCCGGGCGTGACCTTGGGCGTGGTTTCGGCGGCGAGCTTGAGACGGTCGGGCGCGCCGTAGTAGATCGGGTCGTCGGTCGGCTTGAAGTTGTAGACCAGGCCGGTGGACATGGACAGCACATGCCGCAGTTCGATGGATTGCTTGTCGGAGAAGGCCTCCTTGAGATCGGGCCGCGCCTTGGCCAGGATCGGCGCCACTTTCTCGTCGAGCTTGCTGCGGCCTTCGTCCACCAGCACGCCGGCAGCCAGGGCTGTGACGTTCTTGGTGATGGAGTACAGCTCGTAGTTGTGGTTGCGCGTCAGGCCCTTGCTGTAGCGTTCGTAGATCAGCTTGCCGTCCTTGACGATTAGGAAGCTGCGCACGTCGAGGTTCTCCTTGCGGATCATCTGCGACAGCTGCACCAGCGGGCGCGAATCGACGCCCACGCTCTCGGGCGAGGCGGTGGGCAGGTCCGAGGCCTGGGCGAGCAGGGGCGCGGCGGTGGCCAGCGCCAGGCTGATGGCGCCGCAGATGCGGCGGATGCGAAGCGTGCTCATGGGTGTTCTCCGTAAGAGGTTCCGTGCCCGGGTGCCAGGTCGATGCCTCTGCAATCCCCGGCGTGCCGGGGACTGCAGGGCCTTCTCCATCGAGGATGGCCGGGCGGCTGCGGTACTTAGACCGGGATCTTTTTGCTGTAGTCGATCAGGATCGAAGAGCAGATGAACAGGCCCGCGCCGGCGGCGGCGAAGAGCATCATGGCCATGTCGTAGGAGCCGGTGGCCTGGACGATGACGCCCACCAGGATCGGCACGCCGATGCCGGCGCAGTTGCCGCCCAGGTTCATGACGCCGCCCAGGAAACCGACGCGGTTGCGGGTGCCCAGGATGGAGGGCACGCACCAGAACAGGCCGCACCAGCGCAGGAAGAACAAGGTCACCGACAGCAGGACCACGATGGTCACGGGATCCTTGAAGCGGGCCACGTTGTAGATGGCGACGGTGGCGATCACCGAGGCGATGCCGAACAGCGTGCGCAGCACCTTGGCCTGGGAAGCGCCGGCGGCCTTCCACTTGTCGGCGATCCAGCCGCCGACCATCTCGCCGACGAAGCCCGAGAAGAACATGATGAACACGGCGCCGCCCATCTGCTTGATGTCCATGTTGTGCACCTTGGACAGGTAGGTCGGCATCCAAGTCAACAGGCCGTAGAACAGCGCGTTGAAGCACATCCAGCCGAAGAACATGCCCCAGACCGAGCGGTACTTGAAGAAGTCCATCACCTTGCCGCTGCTGTGGGTGGGCTCGGCGGCCAGGTCGGCGGCGTGGGATTGCTCGATGAAGGACGCTTCGGCCTCGTTGACGCCGGGGTGCTGGCGCGGATGGTTGCGGATGTACCACCAGGCGAAGACGCCGGCGATCATGGTGCCCACGCCGGCCACCACGAAGGAGATGCGCCAGGAGTCGAAGTGGGTCAGCAGGCCCGCGATGATCAGCGCGCCCAGGGCTGCGCCCAGCGGAGCGCCGCCATCCAGCAGCGTGGCGCCGCGGCCGCGCTCGTTCTGGGTCATCCAGATGCCGTTGAGCTTGCCGCCGGCCGGATAGATGGGGGCCTCGGAGGCGCCCAGGCCCAGGCGGGTGATCAGCAGCGACACCCAGCCCGTGCAGGCCGCGGCGATGGCCTGGAAGAAGCCCCAGCCCAGCGTGGAGAAGACGATCACGACACGCGGGCCGAAGCGGTCGGCCAGCATGCCGCCGGGAATCTGCATGAAGGCATAGGTCCAGAAGAAGGAACTCATCAGCAGGCCCTGGATGGCGGGGCTGAGGTCGAACTCCTTGGCGATCATGGGCATGGCCACGGACAACGATGCGCGATCGATGTAGTTGATCGCGATCAGGAACAGCATCATCAGGAAGATCTTCCAGCGCACCTTGGTCGGTGCCGCCGCCGCATGCGGCGTGGAAATTGCGGTGGGGATTTGCATCTCGGGTCTCGCTCCATCGGTTGGTTAGTTGTTCGATGTGAGGCTGAAATCTAATTGTCGACAATATTGTCGACAATATCGTAAACACCTAGTTGGCGATCTATCCCTGAACTGCTCTTCTGAAACCCTGCAGGCTTGCGACTCCGGTATCGCCTGGCTGGAGGTTTGGTGACGAATCTTCTTCAAGTGACTGTCGACAATATTGTTGACGTTTCTTGCGGCGGGGAGAACAATACCGGCCAGCCGCTTCGCCGGTTCCTCATGCAACGGAGACAAGCAAGATGACTGCAACTACAACCTGCCTGGGCGTGCTCACGCCTTCTTCCAACACTGCGCTGGAGCCCCTGACCAGTGCGCTGGCCGCCAGCGCGGGCAACTGCTCGGCCCATTTTTCCCGCTTCACGGTGACCGAGATTTCGCTGGCCGAAGGTGCGCTGAACCAGTTCGACGACAGCAAGATCCTGGCTGCCGCCGAGCTGCTGGCCGATGCCAAGGTGGACGTGATCGGCTGGAGCGGCACGGCCGCAGGCTGGCGCGGTTTCGACACGGACCTGCGGCTGTGCGGGCGCATCGCCGAGCGCACCGGCATCAAGGCCACGACGGCCATCCTGGCGCTCAACGAGCTGATGCAAAAGCTCTCCGTGAAGAAGCTGGCCATCGTCAGCCCCTACACGGCGGACGTGCAGCAATGCATCGTGAACAATTACCGCGCCGCGGGCGTGGAAACCACAGCCGAGCGCCATATGGACATATCGGTCAACCACAGCTTTGCGCTGGTGGAGCCCGAGCGGCTGCTGCAGCTCATCGGCGATGTGATCGAGGAGGGCAGGCCCGACGCCGTCGTCACCTACTGCACCAATTTGCGCGCTGCGCACCTGGCTGAAGAGGTGGAGCGCCGTTGGGGCGTGCCGCTGCTCGATACCGTGAGCACCACGGTCTGGGGCATGCTGCGTGCGGCCGGGCGCGACCCCTCGGCCATCCAGGGCTGGGGCCGTCTGTTCGATGTTGCATGATGCGGGGATTCGATATCGAACCTGAACGATTCCAGAGGAGACAACCATCGTGAAACTGCTTCGCTATGGCAGCGCGGGTGCGGAGCGCCCGGGGCTGCTGGACGCCGAGGGCGTGCTGCGTGACGCATCATCCCTGGTGCCCGACTGGGGCCCGGGACAGTTGGGCCCGGACGCGCTGGAGCGCATCCGGCATGCGGACTGGAGCCGCCTGCCCAGGGTCGAGGGCGCGCCGCGCCTGGGCTGCCCCGTGGCGCAGGTGGGCAAGCTCGTCTGCGCCGGTCTCAACTACGCGGACCATGCGGCCGAGGCCGGGCTGCCCGCGCCGGCCGAGCCCGTGCTGTTCATGAAGGCCGTGACGGCCATCAGCGGGCCTGGCGATCCGGTGCAGTTGGTGCCGGGCGCGGACAAGGTCGACTGGGAGGTGGAGCTGGGCGTGGTCATCGGCAGCCGCGCGCGGCGCGTGACCGAGGCACAGGCCCTGTCGCATGTGGCAGGCTACGTGCTGGCCAACGACGTGTCCGAGCGCAGCTGGCAGCTGGAGCGCGGCGGCACGTGGACCAAGGGCAAGAGCCATGACACGTTCGCGCCGCTGGGCCCCTGGCTGGTGACGGCCGACGAGGTCCCCGATCCCCACCGCATCGGCCTGTGGCTGGAAGTCAACGGCAAGCGCATGCAGGACGGCAACACGGCCAACTTCATCTTCAGACTGCCCGCGCTGATCTCGTACATCAGCCAGTTCATGACGCTGGAGCCCGGCGACGTGGTGCTGACCGGCACGCCGGCGGGCGTCGGCCTGGGGCAAAAGCCCCCGGTGTTCCTCAAGCCTGGCGACGTGATGCGCCTGGGTGCCGACGGGCTGGGCGAGCAGCGCCTGGTCTGTGAAGCTTCGGGCCACTGACGGCAATCTTCGGCGTCGCTGCAAAGCCTTGCCGTATGGCCGTACTGGCTGCGGGTTCGCGCTTCGCCACAACCGCAAGCCTTCGACTGGCCCGGCGGTGTCTGCCGCACCCGGTATGGCCCTGCGGCGGCGCTAGCGCGTCAGCGCCATGCCGCCCTGCAGGCGCTCGCTGACGGCGGCAGCCATGTTGGCCGGTGCGTCCTTGAGCAGCGACGGCCACAGCGCCCGGGCCTGCTGCAGCGAATCCTTGAGCAGGCTGATGTGGCGCGGAATGCGCAGCAGCCCGCCGGCCTGCATGAGGGCGCGCAGCCCGTCCCAGTCCAGGCGGCGCAGCCTCTCGTCGATGGCGCGGTTGACCGCGTACTGGCCGGGTGGCGCATCGGCGAAGAAGGCTGCCACGCAGACCGGGTCGTACAGCGGTGCCAGCCGCGGATGGCGCCCGTCCGGGTAGACCAGAGCCCAGTTCTTCAGGTGGGCATCGGTATTGCCCATGAGCATGAAGGCCAGCATGCGCGCCAGGAATTCGCGCGTGTCCTGCACGGGCTCGGGGCTGAGCCGGTTGAGCACGCGCAGCATGACGGCCCAGTCGCGCAGCGGCTCGGCGCCATGGTGCTGGCCGTACTTCTGGCGAGGCGCATAGCCCAGCACTTGGTTGAACTCTTCCATGTGGATGCGCTCGCCGCCCGGCAGGTGGTCGAAGCGCGCCACGGCCAGGATGGTGTCGAACGGCACCTGTTCGGGCAGCTCGGCCTCGGCGCGGCCCACGATGCTGGCCTGGGCGCAGCGCAGCCCCAGGGCCTGGCACAGCTGGTAGCCCATGTATTCGTTTTCCACCAGATCGGGATGGCGGCTGGTGGGCAGCTTGAGGATGGTGCTGCCCGCCTGCCCATGGCGGTGGATGGTGTAGCGCCGGCCGTTGTGCACTGCGCTGAACTTGGTGACCACGCCGGGCAGCGAGGCCGCATCGGCCACGGGGAACTCCACAAAACCCGGCTCCAGCACGTCCAGCCCCTGCGTGGTGTGCCAGTGGCGCACGGTGTCCGGCACGCCGGCCTGCGGCGGCACGGGCTCCACTTCCAGTGCGCCCATCAGGTCGTGGCCGGCGGCGGCCAGCAGCTCGAACTCGTCGTCGGGCGCGCAGCCGCGTTCGGCCGCAAGCCGTTCGCGGTTATGGCCTTCGGGCAGTAGGTTCTGGAAATACACGGGCCAGCGGCCGTCGGTGCGCACCAGGCGCGCATCGCGCGCCGAAGCCAGGATCTGCCGCGTCGCCGCCTCGGTCTCGCCCGTATAGCTCAGCGAGAGCGTGGGGCGCGCGCTGTCCGCTATGTAGTCCTCGTCGAACGAGATGCGCAATATGTCGCCGTACTGGGACAGGTAGCCGATGCCGCGCCGACCGCCACCCTGGGCCGCGGGGCGGTGCATGTACAGGCGCAGATAGCGGATGGCGGTGCTCATGGCGGCGGTTGTGACCGGGTGCAGGGCTTAGAGCCTGTCGACGATCGAAGGCGGCGCATCCGCCCCCTGCGGCTGCGCCAGGAACTTGCCGCCCGACTGTATGAAGGCCTGCAGCTGCGCGCGCAGGGCCGAGGGCACGGCGATCAGGTCCATGTCGAGCACGCGCGCCATCTCCTGCAGCGTGGAAAAGCGCGGATCCACATCGCCGGTTTCGGTGCGCTGCACGGCCATGCGCGACAGGCCGGCGCGCTCGGCCAGCTCGGCCTGGGTGATCTGGGCAGCCTTGCGCGCCAAGGCCAGGGTTTGGATAAGATCGGAAGTCATGATGCTTAATATACGCTTTATTTGAAAAATGAGTATATTCAGTATCTTTTTGGTGCTGTGCGTTGCTGATACGCTGCACCTGCTTCATGCGGCCGTCAAGCCCGCAATGCAGGCTGTGGCCCGGTATCCATGCCGAGGCTGCACAGGCGGTGCGACGGCAGGACAATAATCCGGTGCCCTGGTGCAGCCGGCTTGTGCAGGTGCAGGCCGGGGCCGGTCAGGGCACAGGCGCTTGCGCCGCACCGTGGCGGCACAGGATTTCAAGGAGTTTCGAATTGGACTGGATAGCTTCCCAGATCAGCCACGAAGGTGTGAAGTGGTGGCTGTCCATTGGCTGGTCGCTGTATGTGGTGGTGGTCAGCGTCTGGATTCTGCTGCAGCGCAGCGCCCCGGTGGCCACGCTGAGCTGGCTGCTGTCCATGGCGGCGCTGCCCGGCCTGGGCCTGGCGATCTATTACTTCTTCGGGCCACAGCGCCTGAAACGCCAGCGCATCAAGCGGCTGCGCTCGCGCAAGCGCTCCAAGGTGCGTGCCAGCATGCAGAGGCTGCGCGATCGCATGCCCGAGGGAGACCTGCGCCTGCACCAGGTGGCGCGGCTGGTGGCCGCCACCAGCGATTTCCCGGTCAGCAGCGCCACCCGCATGCGGCTGCTGACGGGCGGCGCGGCCACCTTCGATGCCATTGCCGAGGCCGTGCGGGCCGCGCGCCACCATGTGCATCTGGAGTACTACATCTACGAACCGGACCGGACCGGCACGGCGCTGCGCGACCTGCTGGTGGAAAAGGCGCGCGCCGGCGTGGCGGTGCGGCTGCTGATCGACGCGCTGGGCTCCAAGAAGCTGGGGCGCAAGTTCCTGCAGCCGCTGCTCGACGCCGGGGCCCAGGTGGCGCGCTTTCACGACACCCGGATAGGCCGGCGTCTGCGGCCGGTGATCAATTTCCGCACCCACCGCAAGATCCTGGTCTGCGACGGGCTGGTGGGCTTCACGGGCGGCGTCAACGTCACCGACGAGGAAAACGAGCGCATCCGCAGCGATGCCTACCACGACGTGCACCTGCATGTGGAAGGCCCGATCGTGAACTGGCTGCAGACCGTGTTCATGGAGGACTGGGCCTATGCGCTGGAAAAGGCGCCGGCCCAGCTGGCGACCGACGTGGAGGTGGATGCGCTGCTGCCCGACATGCCCGACGGCGACATCCCCATGCAGGTCATCACCTCGGGCCCGGACAGCGGGCTGCATGCCATCTACCGCGCCCATCTGGCGGCCATCAATGCGGCCGAGCAGCGGATCTGGCTGACCACGCCGTACTTCGTGCCCACCGAGGCCGGCCTGGCCGCGCTCACCAATGCCTCGCTGCGCGGCGTGGATGTGCAGATCCTCGTGCCCAGGAAGTCCGATTCGGCCCTGGTGACGGGCGCTGCGCGCTCCTATTTCGACGAGCTGATCCGCAGCGGCGTGCGCGTCTACGAATACGAGGCGCGCATGCTGCACTCCAAGACCCTGCTGGTGGACGAGAACATCGCCATCATCGGTACGGCCAATTTCGACTACCGCAGCTTCTTCCTCAATTTCGAGGTCTGCGTGATCGGCTACGGCCCCGAGCTCAACCGGCATCTGGCCCAGCAGTTCATCGCCGACCTGCGCCAGTCCCATCCGGTCTCGTACAAGAGCGAAAGAGGGCTGGGCCGGCGGCTGTTCAGCTCGGCCGCACGGCTGTGCTCGCCGCTGCTCTGAAGGAACCCCAGGCCATGACTTCCGTGGAGACCACAATGACCGATGCCTCGACCGACACCCGCCAGCGCTGGCTGGACTGGGGCCTGACGCGCAAGCGGCTGCTGGTGGTCACCGGCGCGGGCTGCAGCACCGAAGTGGGCATCCCCGACTACCGCGACGAGCAGGGCGCCTGGAAGCGGCCCCAGCCCGTGACCTTCCAGGCCTTCATGGGCGACGAACAGGTGAGAAGGCGCTACTGGGCGCGCAGCATGCTGGGCTGGCGCGTCATGGGCCAGGCCCGGCCGGGCACGGCCCACAAGGCGCTGGCCGTGCTGGAGCAAAAGGGCCGACTGGAGCTGCTGCTCACCCAGAACGTGGACGGCCTGCACAGCGCGGCCGGCAACCGGCAGACGCTGGACCTGCACGGCCGCATCGATACCGTACGCTGCATGGACTGCGGCCGGCGCCATGCGCGTGCGGACCTGCAGCAGCGCCTGCTGGAGCGCAATCCGCAATGGGCACGCCTGTATGCGGCGCCCGCGCCCGACGGCGATGCAGACCTCGAGCACCGGGATTTCAGCGGCTTCGACGTGCCGGCCTGCCCGCATTGCGGCACCGGCCTGCTCAAGCCCGATGTGGTGTTCTTCGGCGAAAGCGTGCCGCGCGAGCGCGTGCAGGCAGGCCTGGAGGCGGTGGCGCGCTGCGACGGCGTGCTGATCGCGGGTTCCTCACTCATGGTGTATTCGGGCTATCGCTTCGCCCTGGCCGCGGCCGAGCAGGGCAAGAGCCTGGTGGCCGTCAACCAGGGCCGCACGCGCGCCGATGCGCTGCTGGACTTCAAGCATGCCGGCGAAGTCGGCCAGGCCCTGATGGAGCTGGCGCAGGCGGCCTGAGGCTGCTGCTCCGGGTTGCTATTGATTGATGAGCTGCTGGCGCGCATCAGTTAAAGAATTTCGAATCGATAAAGGCTGAAGTTGCCTGTTGACAGGCGCCGGCAGCTCCTGGTTTTGACAGTCCGGGTGCCTCGCAATCTCTGCGGGCATCCGGTTCGCGGGCATACTTCGGGCCCATGGCTCATACCTTTTTCTGGCACGACTACGAAACCTTTGGCGCCCAGCCGCGCTACGACCGGCCCGCGCAGTTCGCTGGCATCCGCACGGATGCCGAGCTCAACGAAATCGGCGAGCCCGTCATGTGGTACTGCCAGCCGGCCAACGACTATCTGCCCGATCCACAGTCCTGCCTGATCACGGGCATCACGCCCCAGCGCGCGCTGGAGGAAGGCGTGACCGAGGCCGAGTTCTCGGCCCGCATCGAGGCCGAACTCGCCCAGGCCGGCACCGTGGGCGTGGGCTACAACACCATACGCTTCGACGACGAGATCACGCGCTTCATGTTCTGGCGCAATCTCACCGACCCCTATGCGCGCGAATGGCAGAACGGCTGCGGCCGCTGGGACCTGCTGGACGTGGTGCGCATGGTCTATGCGCTGCGCCCCGAAGGCATTGCATGGCCGACCAAGGAAGATGGCAGCGTGAGCTTCAGGCTCGAGGACCTGGCGCGTGCCAACGGCCTGCTGCACGAGCAGGCCCACGATGCACTGTCCGACGTGCGCGCCACGATTGCGCTGGCACGCCTGATCCGGCAAAGGCAGCCGCGGCTGTTCGACTTTGCCTTTGCGCTGCACAAGAAGGACCGCGTGCTGCAGGAAATGGGCCTGCCCGCCGCGCAAGAGCATGCACGCCCCTTCCTGCATGTGACCGGCATGATCAGCCCCGCGCGCGGCTGCCTGGCCGTGATGTGGCCGCTGGCCACGCACCCGGTCAACAAGAACGAGATCATCTGCTGGGACCTGTCGCAGCACCCCGGCGAACTGGCCGGCATCGGTATCGAGGATCTGCGCCTGCGCCTGTTCACGCGCCAGGCCGAGCTGCCCGAAGGCATGAGCCGCCTGCCAATCAAGAGCATTCACATCAACAAGTCGCCCATGGTGGTCGGCAGCCTCAAGACGCTGAGCCCGGCCATGGCCGAAAAATGGGGCGTGGACATGGAACTGGCAATGCAGCATGCGGCGGTGGCCCGCGACCTGCCCGATATGAGTGCGCAATGGAAGGCCGTCTTCACGCGCGAGGCGGGTGAGCCGCTGGACGCCGACCAGGATCTGTATGGCGGCTTTGTAGGCAACGAGGACCGCCGCCGTCTGGAGCGCATCAAGCGTCTCTCGCCACAGGAGCTGGCGCTGGACAAGACCGGTTTTGATGATGCGCGCCTGACGGAGCTGGTCTGGCGCTACCGTGCGCGCAACTTCCCGGCCACGCTGACCGCGGCGGAGCAGCGGCGCTGGGAGCAGCACCGCGCGGCCTGCCTGATCGAAGGGCGGGGCGGCGCGCGCACGGCCGAGCAGATGTTCGCCATGATCGATGCGCTGTCGGAAACCGCGGACGAGCGCGGCGAGGAGATCCTGGGCGATCTCTACGACTATGCCGACGCCATGCTGCCGGAAGCGGATTGAGGCCGGAGAGCGGCCCCCGCGGAGGACCGCTATCGTCAGCTCATGCGGCGCAGCAGCCCGTCCTTGAGCACGAACTGGTGCCACAGCGCGGCCGCCGCATGCAGGCCCACGGCTGCGAACACCAGGTTGGCGCCGGCCTCGTGGATGTTCTTGAGGCTGCGGCCCAGCGGCGCATCCACCGTCAGCGGCAGCATCCAGGAGGCGCCGAAAAAGGGGACGGGCTTGCCCGACCAAGCCACGGCCAGCACGCCCAGCACCGGCATGGCCAGCATCAGCAGGTAAAGCAGCCAGTGCATGGCCTGGGCCGAGAGTTCCATCCAGCGCGGGCCGGGCGGCAGCGGCGGCACCCCGGTACTGGCGCGCACCGCCAGGCGCAGCGTCATGAGCAGCAGCACGGCGAGGCCGAAGCTCTCATGCCAGACGGCCATCTGCGCGCGCTCGGGCGAGCCTTTGGGGAAAAAGCCCTTGATCTCTATGGCCGCCACGGCCAGAGCGGCCGCGACGAAGACCAGCCAGTGCAGCAGCACCAGCGGGCGGGAGTAAGTGTCTGAACGGGTCATGATGCATTCTTTTCGCTTTCGGCAAAAAACATATTGATGTCCATCATTTACCGCGCCGGATAGCCGGGCCGGCGCGATAGGAGGCTGCAGCCCGCCGTCGAAGGGCGGCCTCGGCGGCTTGCGAGGCGATCAATCGTCGAAGTCCCAGAGCTCATGCAGGTCCAGCCGCAGGCGGCTGTCGCTCTCCAGGGCCTCGCTGCGTGCCAGGCGCTCGGCCAGCAGCGCGTCGGCCAGCATGCGGCGTACGGCCAGCAGCTCGCCCAGGCCCGATTCGCCGGCACGGTAGCTGCGCAGGGCGCGGTCGGCGGCGCTGCGCTGCAGCGTGACCGCCTGCTCCTGGGCCAGCGCCGCCGCGCGCCTTCCGGTCAATTGCTGCCAGAGCACGTCGAACTGGGCCCCCAGCTGCCGCTGTGCAGCCAGGCGGCGCGACAGGGCCGCGTCGGCATCGGCCAGGGCGGCCGCGGCCTGGGCCTCGCGGTGGGCCGAGCCCAGCGGCAGGCTGAGGCTCACGCCGGCAAGACGTTCGGCGCCGCCGCGCTCGCTGGTGGCAAACACGCCGACCGTGGGGTCGGGGTGGCGCTCCAGGTCGGTGCGGCGCGCCTGCTGCAGCGCCAGTGCTTCCTCGGCCTGCGCCAGCAGGAATTCGTGGCTGTGCTCCACATAGCGCGCGCGCAAACCGGCCGGCTGCGCAGGCAGCTGCGGCAGGGGGGGGCGCGGCATCGGCGGGCGCGCCCAGCCCGGGAAAGCGCGCCTGCAGCTCGGCCAGGGCCGCGGCCCATGCGGCTTCGGCCGACGCCAATGCAGCCTGCATGCGTGCTTTTTCTGCCGCGGCCAGCTCGGCTTCCAGCCTGGCAGCATCGCCGGCGCGCAGGCGGCGCTCGGTGATGCGGGCCAGTTCCGTTGCGGCGTCCGCATTGTCTTGCGCAGCTTGGCGAACCTGGCCGGCGCGAAGCGCGGCAAACCACAGCGCCAGCAGCTGGCGGGCCGTCTCGTGCCGGGCGTCCTGGGCAGCCACGCGGCCCGTGGCTAGCGTGGCGTCGGCCAGTTCGGCATCGGCTTCGGACTTGCCCCACAGGCGCAGCGGGCGTTCGATGGCGATCTGGCCTTCACCGAAGCGCTGGCCCGTTCCATCGCGCACCCAGCGGCGCTGCCCCATGGCGCGCACCACGGTTTCATGCGGGCCGGCGCGCAGTCCGTCGGCGCGGGCCTGGGCACCGCGCCGGGCCGCATCGGCGGCCTGCACCGTGGGCGACTGCTCCACGGCTGCGCGCACCGCAGCCTCGGGCGGCAGGTAGCTCTGGGCCTGGGCCGCGCCCGCCAGCAACAGGGCCGCACCCCAGGCAGGCCGCAGAGGTTTCATGCTCATTTTCTTGAAAACTCGGTAAAAAAGGCATTCAGCCCTTGTCTGTAAAGTGCTGATAGCTCTCATTTTTGAGACTCCTTGGCGGCGCGGGGAACGCCGAAGCGTTCGAACAGCAGCGGCAGCAGCAGCAAGGTCAATGCCGTGGAACTGGCCAGCCCGCCGGCCACCACCACGGCCAGCGGCCGCTGGATCTCCGAGCCCGGCCCGCTGGCCAGCAGCAGGGGCACCATGCCCAGCGCGGTGATGCAGGCCGTCATCAGCACGGGTCGCAAGCGGTCGCGCACGCCCTGGCGCACGGCCCGGGTCAGCTCCATGCCGCCCGCCAGCAGCGCGTTGAAGTGCGAGACCAGCACCACGCCGTTGAGCACGGCAATGCCCAGCAGCGCGATGAAGCCCACCGAGGCCGGCACCGACAGGTATTCCCCCGCCGCGCGCAGCGCCGCCATGCCGCCCACCAGCGCGAACGGAATGTTGGCGATGACCAGCATCGCCTGCCTTGGCGAGCGGAAGGTCAGCACCAGCAGCACGAAGATGGCGGCCAGCGCCAGCGGCACTACCAGGGCCAGGCGCGCGGCCGCACGCTGCTGGTTCTCGAACTGGCCGCCCCAGACAATGCGCAGCTCCTTGAGGCTGGGGTCTGTCTCTGCCATGGTCGCCACGGCCGCCTGGGCCTCGCGCACAAAGCCGGCCAGGTCGCGCCCTTCGACGTTGACCTGCACCACGGCAAAGCGCGCGCCATCCTCATGGTCGATGCGCACCGGGCCATCCTGCGCAGCCAGCGTGGCCAGCGAAGTCAACGGCCAGTTCGTGCCGTCAGGCGCGGTCACCAGCAGGCCGGCCAGGCCTTCGGGGGACTGGCGCAGCGCCGTGCCGCCGCGCAGCAGCAGCGGCGTGCGCACCATGCCCTCGGGCACGATGCCTATGCGCTCGCCCTCCACCAGCGCGCGCAGCTGGGCCTGCAGGGCATCGCCGGAAAAGCCCGACTGGCCCAGCGCGGCGCGATTGAGCACCACCTGCAGGTACTGCACGCCGCTGTTGCTGGGCGCGATCACCTCTGCGGCGCCGGGCACGGTGCGCATGCTGGCTGCGATTGCCTGGGCCGCCGCATCGATCCTGGCCAGTTCGGTACCGAAGATCTTGATGGCCACGTCGCCGCGCGCGCCGGTCAGCATCTCGGACACGCGCATCTCGATCGGTTGGGTAAAGCCGTAGATCAGCCCCGGAAAGCCTTCGAGCACACGGCGTATGGCGTCGGCGATGTCTTCCTTGCTGCCGCGCCATTCGGCACGCGGCTTGAGCACCAGAAAGGTGTCGGTCTCGTTGAGGCCCATGGGGTCCAGCCCCAGGTCGTCCGAGCCCGTGCGCGCGACGATGGAGCGTATCTCGGGCACCTCCCTGAGCAATGCCTGCTGCACGCGCCGGTCCATGTCCAGCGATGCCGCCAGCGAGATGGACGGCGCCTTCTGCAACTGCACGATCAGATCGCCTTCGTCCATGGTCGGCATGAAGGTCTTGCCCACCGACAGGTACAGGGCCGCTGCGCCCGCCAGCGCCGCCACCGCGATGCCGAACACCATGGGGCGGTGCGCCAGGCTCCAGAGCTGCAGGCGTGCAAAGCCATGGCCCAGCTTGCGCATCAGCCAGGGCGCGTCGCCGGCATGGGCGCGCAGCAGCAGCGAGGCCAGCGCCGGAACCACGGTGAAGGCTATCAGTACCGAAGCCCCCAGGGCCAGGACTATGGTCAGCGCCACGGGGGAGAACAGCTTGCCCTCGAGCCCCTGCAGCGTGAGCAGCGGCAGGAACACGATGGCGATGATGGACACCCCGGCCAGCATGGGCGCGGATACGGCGGAGACGGCATCGCGGATCAAGGCCAGGCGCTCTGCGGGCTGTGCCGGCGTTGCGCCGTCGGGCCTGTGCGCCAGCGCGGTCTCTATGTTTTCCACCACCACCACCGAGGCATCGACCAGCATGCCCAGCGCGATGGCCAGGCCGCCCAGGCTCATCAGATTGGCGGTCAGGCCCACATGGCGCATGAGCAGGAAGGTGGCCAGCATGGACAGCGGCAGCGTGGCCGCCACCACCAGAGCGGCGCGCACGCCGCCCAGGAACAGATACAGCGTGACCACCACCAGCACGCTGGCCTCGACCAGCGCGCGCACCACGGTGCCGGCCGCGCGCGAGACCAGCTCGCCGCGGTTGTAGAACACCTGGGTGCTCATGCCCCGGGGCAGACGCGGCGCGAGCTCGTCGAGCCTAGCCTGCACGGCCTCGACCAGACTGCGCGCATCCACGCCGCGCAGGCCAAGCACCAGTCCCTCGACGGCCTCGCCCTGGCCGTCGCGGCTCACGGCACCGTTGCGCGTGGCTTCGCCGAGGCGCACCGTGGCCACATCGCCCACGGTGGCCGCGGTGCGTCCCTCCCGGGCCGGCTCGACCACGATGGCGCGCAGGTCTTCAAGCCCGCGCACCCCGCCTTCCACGCGCACTACCCAGTGTTCCTCGCCGCGGTCCAGGCGGCCCGCACCGTCATTGCGGTTGTTGGCTTCGAGCGCCTGGCGCAGCCGGTCCAGCGTCACGCCGCGCGCGCGCAGCCTCGCCGGATCGGGAATCACCTCATAGCCGCGCACCGCACCGCCGAGCGCGTTCACATCGGCCACGCCGGCCACGGTGCGCAGGGCGGGGCGTATCACCCAGTCCAGCACGCGCCGACGCTCGGCCAGCGAATAGCCCTCGCCATCAATGGTGAACATGAACATCTCGCCCAGCGGCGTGGTGATGGGGGCCAGCCCGCCTTCGGCCGTGGCCGGCAGCTCGCGCTGCATTCCGGCCAGCCGTTCGGACACCTGCTGGCGCGCCCAGTACACGTCCGTGCCCTCGGCGAAGTCCACCGTCACGTCGCTGATGCCGTACTTGGAGACCGAGCGCACGATGGTCTTGTGCGGCAGGCCCAGCAGTTCCTGCTCCACGGGCGTGGAGACGCGCTGCTCCACTTCCTCGGGCGTCATGCCCGGCACCTTGAGGATCACCTTGACCTGGGTGGGCGAGATGTCGGGGAAAGCGTCAATGGGCAGATGGACATAGGCCCAGGCGCCGGCCAGCGCCAGGGCCAGGGCCGCGAGCAGCACCAGAGCCCGCTGGCGCAGCGAAAAATTGATCAGCCGTGCCAGCATCACTCACCTCCGGCGAGCAAGCCCTTGAGCGCGGCGATGCCGGTGACCGCGATGCGCGCATCGGGCGGCAGCGTCCCGCGCACCACGGCCGTGGCCTCGTCGCTGGCGTCCACCTGTACAGGAGCAAAGCGCACGCCCTTGCCGGTGGCCAGGAACACGCCGGTCTGGCCCTGCCAGTGCGCGAGCGCCGCGGCCGGAATGCGCAGCCGTTCGCCGGCCCGGGCCGCATTCTTCAAGGCCAATGTGGCCGTGACGCTTTCGCCCAGGCGCAGATCGCCGTTCCTGCTCAGCGCCACGCGCACGCGCATGCCGGCCGAGCCGTCGCCTACGGGCGCCATGCCCGCCACCTGGCCAGTGGCGCCGCGGGAGCCCACCTGCACGCTGTCGCCCAAGGAGGGCAGAGGCACTTCATGGCCCAGCAGCAGGTCCAGCTCCAGTGCCTTGGTGTCGGCCACGCGCACCAGCGGTGCCGAAGCCTCGACGCGCGCTCCGGGCTGTACCAGGACCTCGGTCACGATGCCGCCCCGCGGCGCGAGCAGCCGGGCCTCGTTGCCGGCCAGCATCACGCCGCTGGCCGACAGCTCGGCCCGCCGGGCCTGCGCCATCGCGGCGGCCTCCGTGGCGCGGGCCTGGGTAGCCTGCCAGCGGCTGGCGGCAATGATGCCGTCGTCGTAGAGCGATCGGTCGCGCGCCAGCGATTGCCGGGCCAGGCGCGACTGCGACTCGGCCTCGGCCAGGGCGCGCCGTGCCTCATACAGCTGGGGGCTGGTGAAGGCGGCCACGGCCTGGCCGGCGCGTACCGCTTGGCCCAGCGCCACCAGCACCTGCGGTACGGCGCCCGCATAGGGCGCGGCAACCACGGCATGGGCATCGGGGCGCAGCACCACGCGTGCATGGATTGTTATTTCGAGCTCGGCAGAGCTCTGCATGGACTGGAAGCGCACGCCCAGCGTGCGTGCCTGCTCGGGGGAGAGGGCCGCGGCATCAGCGGCCATGCAAAAAATGGGGGCACAAGCTGGCAGCGCGAGTGCGCCCGCCAGCAGCCAACGGTGGAAGAACATTCCTGACTCCGGAAAACGAATGGAAGCCATCCGCGCATGCGCGGATGCCGACAGGCCTTGCACAGGCCCGGGAGTTCAGGAAAGAAGAGGCGGCGCCTGCGCCGGAGAGGGCCGTATCACACGCCCGCGCCAGCGTGGGATCCGGCATGCAGGTTCCGGCCCTGGCATGGGCCTGGGTGCCACGCAGCGCATGCGCGCGGCGCGCAGGCCCAGGGTCAGCAAAGCCAGGCCCATGACGGCCAGCAGCGGCATGGGCAGCAGGTCCAGCGGCTGCAGCGCATCCTGCACGTCGACTTCGAAAGGCTCGGCTTGGGCCAAGTGGGAGTGCAGGTCGTCGGCAGTGCCGTGTCCGGCGAAAAGATGGAAATGAGAATCAGCCATTCTCGAAGGCATCGCGTGTACATGCAGGCCAGCTTGATTCGGGGTTCCGAAATGGCCGTGCAGCAGCGGAATCAGCAGTTGCGCCACCATGATCAGCAGCAGCACCGCGCTCCGCAGAGAAAGTCTCTGGATCGCACGCGACATGGGGGCCGATTGTAGCGCCGTGCCCGGCGGCGGCAACCGGCAACCGCCTGTGGCGCTCGCCCATCGAGGCCGGCTCGAGCAGATCGCGCAGATGCTTAGGGCGCCGTGGACAGGCGCAGATTGGCGCGCGCCTGCGGCTCGAGCCGGGCGTGGAAATACGGTGTCGCATAGATGGCCTTGCGCTGCAGAAAGCCCCGCAGCACCTGCCTGCGCTTGATGCCGTAAACCAGGCGCGGCACCCAGGCATATTCGGCGCGCACCTGGGTGTCGTACTCCGCAAAGCGCGCAGGGCTGGCGCCCAGGATCGCGAGATCTATGTCCACGAGCAGCTGCGCATCGCCGTCCTGGGGCGTGGCTTCATGGCAGGTGGCCATGACGAGCGCATGCACGCGGCGGCAGGCCGCCTCGTCCAAGCCGCCGTCTTCCAGCACCCGGGCGGCCCACTGTGCGCTGCGCAGCTCGTTGTCCTTGCCCTTGACGTCGTAGACGGCATCGTGGAACCAGAGCGCGATCTCCACCTCGGCCGGGCGCAGTGCCTGGTCCTGCACGGCTTCGAAATGCGCAAGGCATTCGGCCAGATGCTGCTGGGTGTGGTAGTGGCGCTGGGGCTCGGCATAGGCTGAAAGCAGCGTCTGCAGCAGGCCTTCGGCAGGCGTGGCGCCCAGCCCGTGCCAGGCACGCTGCCAGGAGCGCAGGAACAGGGATTGCATATCCGTCGTGGTGGCGTTCATTTCCGTCATCAACCAAAGAACCGGTAGCACACGGCAATCGCTGCCACCACGCCGGCCAGCTCGGCCAGCAGCGCGCAGGCCACCGCATGGCGTGCGCGCTGTATGCCCACGGCGCCGAAGTACACGGCCAGCACGTAGAACGTGGTCTCGGTGCTGCCCTGCACGGTGGCGGCCGTGAGCGCGGCAAAGCTGTCCACGCCCTGGCTCTGCATGGTCTCGATCAGCATGGCGCGCGCGGCGCTGCCCGAGAACGGCTTGACCAGCGCCGTGGGCAGGGCGTCGACAAAGCGGGCATCCATGCCCGCGGCATCGACCACCCAGCGTATGCCCGAGAGCACATATTCCAGCGCGCCCGAGGCGCGGAACACGCCCACGGCGCAGAGCATGGCCACGAGGTAGGGCAGCAGGCCCTTGGCCACGTCGAAGCCTTCCCTGGCGCCTTCGATGAAGCTGTCATAGACGGCCACCTTCTTCCAGGCACCCAGGGCCACGAACAGCACGACCAGCGCAAACAGCGTGAGATTGCCCATGAGCGAGGACAGGTGGGCCAGCGCAGAGGCGCTCAGCGTGGTGAGGAAGGCCATGAAGCCCGCCAGGGCCAGGCCCACGGGCAGCAGATAGGCCAGCACCACGGGGCTGAAAATCGGCAGCCGCTGCACCGCGGCCACGCTCAGCAGACCGACCAGGGTGGAAGCCGATGTGGCCAGCAGAATCGGCAGAAAGACCAGCGTGGGGTCCGGCGCGCCCTGCTGCAGCCGGTACATGAAGATGGTGACGGGCAGCAGCGTGAGCGAGGAAGCGTTGAGCACCAGGAACAGGATTTGCGCATTGGTGGCGGTGTCCGGGCGCGGATTGAGCTCCTGCAGCGCGCGCATGGCCTTCAGGCCCATGGGCGTGGCCGCGTTGTCCAGGCCCAGGCCGTTGGCGGCGAAATTGAGCGTGATCAGTCCCAGGGCCGGGTGGCCGCGCGGCACCTCGGGCATGAGCCTGGCAAACAGCGGGCCCAGCATCCTGGCCAGCCATTCCACGATGCCGGCTTTCTCTGCAATGCGCAGAAAGCCCAGCCACAGGGTGAGCGTGCCGAACAGCAGCACCATGACCTCGACCGACAGCCTGGCCATGGCAAACAGGGCCTGGACCATGGCGGCAAACACCTCGGCCTGACCGCCGACCAGCCACTGTGCGAAAGCGGCAATGGCTGCCACGAGAAAAAAGCCTAGCCACAAGGCATTGAGCATAGAAATATTTTTCTGGGTTGATGCGAACGGATAGCCACGGAGTTTCGCACCACCGGCAGGTCATTCAGGCCGCCTGCACATAAAAACGCCGTGCTGCGTGCCCCGGAACTCGAACGGGAGTGCCGCGCTGCGGCTCAGGGCGTGCGAACAATGCGCAGCAGCTGCCCGCTGGCCTCGTCGGTCAGCGCATAGAGCCAGCCGTCCGGCCCCTGGCGCACGTCGCGCACGCGCCGGCCCAGCCGGGCCAGCACGGGCTCGGTACCCGTGATGCGGCCGCCCTCGACGGTCAGCCGCTCCAGGCGCTGGGCCTTGAGCGCGCCCACGATGAGGCTGCCCTTCCATTGCGCACCATAGCGCTCGCTGGTGACGAAAGCCATGCCCGAGGGCGCAATGGACGGCACCCAGTAGTGCAGCGGCTGCTCCATGCCGGCCTTTTGCGTGATGCCATCGCCTATCTTTCCGCCGCCGTAGTTCTCGCCATAGGTGATCACGGGCCAGCCATAGTTCCTGCCGGGCTCGGGCCGGTTGACCTCGTCGCCGCCTTGCGGTCCGTGCTCATGCATCCATAGCGTACCTTCGGCGTCCAGGGCGGCCCCCTGGGAGTTGCGATGGCCATAGCTCCAGATTTCCGGCAAGGCGTCGCTGCGGCCGGCAAACGGATTGTCCCCGGGCACGCTGCCGTCCTTGTTGATGCGCACGATCTTGCCCAGGTGGCTTTGCAGGTCCTGCGCCTGCTCCTTGTGGCTGAAGCGTTCGCCCAGGGTCAGGAACAGGCTGCCGTCGCTCTGGCCTTTGACCTTGCGCTCGACGATGCGGCAGCCGAAATGCAGATTGCTCGCGTACTTGGGGCGCTGGCTGAAGACGATCTTCACCTGTTCGAGCCGGCTGGCATCGGCCGAAAGCCTGGCGCTGGCCAGCGCCGTGCTGTTCTTGCCCCCATCGGCTCCCCGGCCGGGCTCGGAAAAGCAGAAATACAGCATGCGACTGTGCGCGAAGTCGCTGTCCAGTACCAGGTCCAGCAGGCCGCCCTGGCCCGCGGCCGCCACGGCGGGCAGGCCCTCAATCGGCCGGCCGAGCCGGCCGTCGCGTTCCACCACACGCATGCGGCCCGGGCGCTCGGTGACGAGATAGCGGCCATCGGGCAGAAAGGCCAGGGCCCAGGGGTGTTCGAGGCCCTGGGCGATGGGCTGCGCGGAAAGCTCCGCCTGCGGTGCGGGTATGGCCGGGGACGGGAGAGTGGCCAGGGCTGTGGCAAGCATGGCCAGCGTCCGTGCAGGCACGCGGCGGCAGGCAAATGCGGCAAACAGGGGCATGTCGTACTCCAGGCAGGTGGGGCGCGGCTGCGCATACCGGCCATTGTGGCAAAGCGCCACGGCCTGGCTGCGCCTTGCAACTTCGGCGGGCAGGGGCATGAAGGCATCCGGGACTGTCAGGCTCTGGCCCTTGGCCGAGCATGGCCGGTGCGGCAGGTGTATAACCGCGCTTCGAAATTTTTCAGCCGGCCGCGCGGCAAGCGCAGGCCATTCACCACTCATCAAGGAATCGCACCCATGGGCGCGCAATGGAAAGCAAAGGGCAAGGCACTGGTGGCCGACGCCAAAGGCAAGCTGTTCGGCAAACTGGTCAAGGAAATCACGGTTGCCGCCCGTCTGGGTGGCGGCGACCCGTCCTCCAACTCCCGCCTGCGCATGGCTATTGAAGCTGCCCGCAAGGCCTCCATGCCCAAGGACACGCTGGAGCGCGCGATCAAGAAGGGCTCGGGTGCCGGCGCCGACGCCGTCAACTATTCCAGCGTGCTGTTCGAGGGCTATGCTCCGCACCGTGTGCCGGTGATGGTCGAATGCCTGACCGACAACCCCAACCGCACGGCGCCCAATATGCGCGTGTGCTTCCGCAAGGGCCAGCTCACGGCCGTGGCCTGGGACTTCGACCATGTGGGCATGATCGAAGGCGAGCCCGAGGGCGGCGCCGATGTGGAACTGGCTGCGATCGAGGCCGGCGCCCAGGACTTCGAGCCTGGCGACGAAGAGGGGGTGACCTTGTTCATCACCGAGCCCACCGACCTGGACACCGTCTCCAAGGCGCTGCCCGAGCAAGGCATCAAGGTGCTGTCGGCCAAGCTCGGCTACAAGGCCAAGAATCCCGTCAGCATGTCCAGCCTCTCTGCCGAGCAGCAGGAGGAAGTGCAAGCCTTCCTGGCCGGCCTGGAAAACGACGACGACGTGCAGCACGTGTACGCGGGCTTGGTGGACTGAGTTCCGTTGGCCGCCACAAAAAAGGAGCCGCGCCACTGCGGCTCCTTTTTTGTGGCGTGCTTTCCTACCGGGCGTTCGCCTAGGCATCCCTATACTCGCCCGGCATTCGATCCCCCAGGCCCGGCCGATACCACTTTTCATGTTTCTTCTGCGCACGACATTCCCGCTTGCCACTCTTGCCCTTTCCGCGCTGCTGTCCCAGGCGCCGGCCCAAGCCGCCCAGACGGTTTCCGCCTCCCGCGCAGGGCAGGAGGAAAAATCGCCTTTCTTCAGGCAGCGCGAAGCGGTCAGCGAGGCCATCGGAGCGCAGCGCTGGGACGATGCCATTGCCCAGGCGCGCAAGCTGCTGCAGCTGACAACGCCCGTCGGCAATCCCTATGAGCAGATGGATGCGGCCGAGCTGCTGTTTGCCCTGCTGCATCACCAGGGACGCTACGCCGAGGTCATCGAGGTGGTGGACCGGATGCTGGCGCTGGCCAGGACTTATGAGGACGGACCCATCGCCGGGCAGATGGATGCGCTGGTCCGGCGCGGCCTGATCGAAGCCGTCATGGTGGGTGATGAGGCGGCCCTGAGCCGCTACCTGCAGGCGCTGCGGGACGAGGCCCGCCTGTATCCCGGCCTGTGGCAATGGGATGCGGAGCACCGCCGCATCAACTATCTGGCCGCACAGATGACCTTGCCCCTGAAGGCCGGCCGCTGGGTACTGGTGCGGGTGGAGCCGCCGAAGGCGCGCGAAGACGGCGCGAGCTTCGAGTATCTGTACGTCAAGCCCGATGGCTGGCGTGTGCTTGCACGCCTGAGGGTCGGCCATGACGAGCGGCTGGCGGGCATGGGTTTGCAGGACAGGCAAAAGACTCTGCAAGAAGAACGCCCGTCTCCGGACGGAACGCAAGACAGGCAGTTCGGGCAGGTCGAGCAGATGGCTGCCCCCGTTTTTCCGGACATGCTGCAGATCCAGTACACCACCCGGGAAAAGTACGGCAGCCAGGACCTGCGCATCCAGCACTGGGCGGCCATGCGCGGCAACTGGCGTTTGCGGGTGCGGCTGGAGATGCTGGAGGAGGATCGCCAGGCCGCGGCCGAGCAACTGCCGGTGCTGTGGCAGGCCATGCGCTGGCCGCAGGCGCCCGAGCTGCCTGTCGGGATGCCCCAGCGCCTGCGGGAAGTTGCTGCCGCGTGGCGACATGACGCCGACTGGCCGCGCGCAGCCAGGCTGGCCGCTGCGGCACTGCCCGATGCCATTTATCCGGCCGAAGTCGCCAGCCTCAACGCCGTGATCGGTATCGCCGCCTTCAAGGCCGGCGATATGGCCTCGGCCCGCCAAGCGCTGGACAGGGCCGCGCAGGCCCGGCCCTATGCCAGCCTGGATTCGTTGCAGGAGGACAGCCTGCAATACGCGGCCGAAATCGCCGCGCGCGAGGGACGGGAGGAGGATGCGGCGCGCCTCATGCGCCAGTACCTGCGCAACGCAGGCGGCCTGGAATATCGCTGGGTGGTGCAGCCCATGCCGCAGGCTGCCCTGCGCAACCAGCAGACCGGCCGGCTGCTGCCCATGCGCGCGGCCGGTTTCCATCTGCAGGAGCCCCGGGATTCCACGCGCTTCACTTATAGGGACCTGGCTACGGAGCAGACATTGGGGCTGACCATGGACATGAAACTGCCCGCCTCGCCGCAGCAACGGGAAAAGCTGCTGCGCACCGTGCTGGAGCGGCAGTTTCGCCTGCAGGCCGGCGCCCTGAGAACGATGTCCTATTCGCCCCGGACGCGCGACGACGGGCAGCGGCCCGTGGGTGAAAAATGGGTTTTCGAGGTCGCATCCGGCCCTGCCGCAGGCACCGTCGATCTGGCGCCCTCTGACGGCCAGCCGGCCATCAAGCGGGCCATATTCTGGATCGTGGAACAGGGCGATGCGCATACCTTGCTGCGCGCTTTCGTGGCCACGCAGCAGCAGGAAGCGCGGGCGCAGCAGCTGGCCGATGCGCTGACCTGGTAGCGATAGACCATGGCATCACGCAACGCAGACAGGCAATACAGACAGGTGAGCGTGCTGCATTGAAAAAGCCCGGGCCGGCATATGCCAAGCCCGGGCTTTTTCAAACTGCCTGGCTCAGGAATGCCACCCGGGCATTGCCTTGCACGTAGCGATCACCTTACAGCCACGGAACTCCGTAGTAGTCATAGACCCGTCGGCCATAGTCCTCGGTGTACTCGGGCACGGTGTCCTGTGCATATTTGGGCGCCTTTTCAAGCTGCTCCTTGGTCAGCGAAACCACATAGCCCCCGAGGCCGGTGTCGTATTTCAACGTGTCCCAGGGCAGCGGATAGCGGTCGGTGCCGATCCCGAGGAAGCCGCCGAATTCCATGACGGCATAGCGTACCTTGCCGGACAGCTTGTCGATCATCAGCGTGTCGATGGAGCCCAGCTTGTCGCCCGCCGGATTGTAGACGTCGGTGCCGTTGACCTTCGACGAGGAAATAACGCTGGATGCTGTATTCATAGGGTCCTCCATGAAATGTGTGTGTTGGAAAATGCCGCAGCGGCCTGAAGCTGCGCTCCGGGGCGCAGCCGCTCAGCGCCTGCTGAGCATGAAACCGAGCAGGGCTCCGACAGCCAGTGCACCGCCTATGGCTCTCCAGGGCGAGTCGTGCACATAGTCATCTGCGTTCTGTGCCAGCGCCCGGGATTGATCGACGGCCTGCGACGAAGTGCTGCGCACCTTGTCCAGCGTGCTGCCGAGCTTGTCCCCCAGCTGGGTGAGCGCGGAGTCCGCGTCTTTCTGCCTGGATGACAGCAACTCGTGCAGATCGTCCAGAAGCTGGCCCAGGTCGTTCGAAATGACAGAAGCGGGACTTTTTCTCAATCTCATGCTGCAACCTTTCTTTTGGCTTGGGATGAGATTCAGCGTAAGTGCCTGAATTGGATGCGCTTGTAGGCCAAGCCCCGTCAGTGCTGCGGAAAATGTGACCGTCGGCTACAGCGACCGGCCATGGATTCCCCGCACGAAACAGGCGCGGCTGCACGCAGCGGAAAACGACATAGGCCTTGCACGCATTGCGGTTGCGAGACACATAGCTTGGTTACGGGAAAGTGATAGGGCGCTCCTGCACGCATCAGAGCCAGGACACAAAAAGATGCCTTATCTGACAGAAGCAAACAGGGCGCCTCATATGGACTACAGCCCCATGCAGGCAGTGCGCTCCAGACTGGCTGCGTGACAAGCCGATATCACTTGCGGCGATCACGCACCAGAAAGGAGATTCCGTGCCCTACATTGAGATTTCCCGTCCCCATGCGCCAGCAGTGCAGCTGCATTACCAGGATTTCGGAGAAGGACTGCCGGTGGTGCTCATCCATGGATGGCCGCTGAGCGCCCGCACCTGGGAGCCCCAGATTCCGGCCTTGGTCGAGGCTGGCTACCGGGTCATCACCTATGACCGCCGGGGCTTCGGCGCTTCGTCGCAGCCCTGGACCGGCTATGACTACAACACCTTTGCCCAGGACCTCCATGAGCTGATCACCGGGCTCAAGCTCGAAAACGCTGCGCTGGTGGGCTTTTCCATGGGCGGCGGTGAAGTGGCCCGCTACATCGGCCTGTATGGCTCCAGGTTCATCCGCTGCGCCATCTTTGCCGCAGCGGTGACGCCATGTCTTTACAAATCCAAGAACAACCCCGAGGGCGCCGTGACCGACGAGGACATACAGATCAAGGAAGATGCGGTCCGGCTCGATCGCCTGGTCTTTCTGGAAGAGTTCACCCAGAAATTCTTCTCCGATGCCACGGGCAAGCTGCTGGTGAGCGAGGCCCAGCGCGAGTACGCCAGAACGATTGCGGCCTTTGCTTCCCCCAAGGGAACGCTCGACTGCATCGGCGCATTCTCCAGAACGGATTTCCGGTCGGACCTGCAGAAATTCGATATCCCGACGCTTGTCATCCACGGCGACAGCGACCAGATCGTGCCGCTGAAAGCCAGCGGGGCACGAACGCACAGAGAGATCAAGGGCAGCGAGCTGCATGTCATCAAGAACGGCCCGCATGGCTGCAATCTCTCCCACGCCGGGGAGTTCAACAAGGCCCTGGTCGACTTCCTCAAGGCACGCTAAATGCCGGGCAACTGCCGCGATCCCGCCTTTTTGCCGACTGAAAGGAGCCCCCGATGAATTCCCCCCACCAATACCAGGCTTGCATCGATGCCTGCAACACCTGTGCCGCCGCCTGCAATACCTGCTTTGCCGAATGCCTGAAGGAAAGCGATATCCAGATGATGGTCCGCTGCATGTCGCTGGATGTGGATTGCGCGGCCATTTGCACGCTGGCGGCCGGTGCCATGGCGCGCAACAGCGAGATGGCTCGGCATTTCTGCCGGCTCTGCGGCGAGGTATGCCTGGCCTGCGCCAATGAATGCGACCGCCATGCCCACAGCCACTGCAAGAGCTGCGCCCAGGCCTGCCGGGATTGCGCGCAGGCATGCGCGGCAATGACCAGCTAGCGGCCGGATCCGGACTGCCTGTGGATGCAGGGCGCAGCCGGAAACCATTTACATTGTTTTGGCGCTGCAGCCCTTGGTGGATAAGCGACTGCTGCTATCAGTATATCTGTCATTCCAGCGTACCGAAATCATGTGCATGCGCCCATGAGCGGCCATGGACGGCAGCCGGCGCTGTGCCATACTGGCTGAAAACGGCGTATCTTGATCGCCGGTCACAACAGCAAGAAGCACAGCTATGTCGAAGACCAATCACGCCTTGCAGGGCGAGGGCAACGCGGGCCACGGCAGCAGTCAGTCGGCATTGACGCTGGCGGCACTGGGAGTCGTCTTCGGCGATATCGGGACGAGCCCGCTATACGCCTTCAAGGAGGCATTCGCCGGCAGCAGCGGCTTGGCGGTCTCGCCGGAGAATGTGCTGGCAGCGCTGTCGGCATTGTTCTGGGCCGTGATCGTCGTGGTGGCCATCAAGTATGTCTGGGTGGTGCTCAGCTACGACAACGATGGCGAAGGCGGCGTGCTGGCGCTGACGGCACTGGCCCACCGCGCCCTGGGCGACAGCACGCGCCGCTCCCGCTTCGTGGTGGGCGCCGGCGTGTTTGCTGCAGCGCTGTTCTATGGCGATGCCATCATCACTCCCGCCATTTCCGTGCTCTCGGCGGTGGAAGGCCTGAGCATTGCCACGCCCAACTTCGAGCACTTCGTGGTGCCGATCACCATCGGCATTCTGATCGGGCTGTTCTCCATACAGATGAAGGGCACGGGCAAGGTGGGCCGGCTGTTCGGGCCGGTGACCATCGTGTGGTTTGTCTGCCTGGCCTGGGTGGGCGTGCTGAGCATCCTGCAGACGCCCATGGTGCTGGAGGCGGTCAACCCGCTGCATGCACTGCGCTTTGCGGTACAGCATACGGACAAGGCCTTTTTTCTGCTTTCTGCCGTTTTCCTGGCCATGACGGGGGCGGAAGCCCTGTATGCCGACATGGGCCATTTCGGCAGCCGGGCGGTGCGGCTGGGCTGGTTCGGGCTGGTGTTTCCGAGTCTCATGATCAATTACTTCGGCCAGGGAGCGCTGGTGCTGCGCGATGCGGCGGCTGCTGGCAATCCCTTTTTCCTGCTGGCCTCGCCGTCGCTGCTGCTGCCCTTTGTGGTGCTGGCGACGGCTGCCACGGTGATTGCATCGCAGGCCACGATTTCCGGCGCCTATTCGATGACCTTGCAGGCCAGCCGCCTGGGTTATCTGCCGCGCGTGCGCGTGCTGCACACATCGGACGAGGAGCAGGGCCAGATCTATGTGCCCAGCGTGAACTGGCTGATGCTGCTGGCCGTGATTGCACTGGTGCTGGCCTTCGAGTCGTCGGGCGCGCTTGCTGCGGCCTACGGCATTGCGGTGTCGGGCACCATGCTCATCACCACCATGCTGGTGGGCTTTGTGGTCTATGTGGGCCGGCATCGCTACCGCAGGCTGGTCCTAGGGGCGCTGGTCTGCTTTGCGGTGCTGGAAGTCGGCTTTTTCAGCTCCAACCTCACCAAGCTGGAGCAGGGCGGCTGGTTCCCGCTGACCATAGGCGCGTTGATCTTCATTGCGCTTACCACGTGGCGCGACGGCACACAGCTGGTGGCCGAGCACCGCAGCCGCCTCGACATTCCGATGAGCGAACTGCTGGCCTCGCCGATGACGGGCGTGCCCGTGGTGTCCGGCACGGCCGTGTACCTGACTTCGGACCCCACGCTGGTGCCCAGCGCGCTGTTCCACAACCTCAAGCACTTCAAGGTCATGCACGAGCAGACCGTGTTCCTGCATGTGGTCAACGAGAACACGCCGTATGTGCCGGATGAGCGGCGCCTTCAGCTGCGGCGGCTGTGCAACGGCGTATGGACCCTGGACGTGCATTTCGGCTTTCGCGAACGGCCGAACATACCGGCGGCGCTCCGGCTCATCAGACCCGACGAAGAGGGGGGCATGCCCAATCTGGACCCCATGATCACCAGTTTCTTTGTCGCCCGTGCCCAGATCGTGGATGGCCCGGGGGGGCTGTCCGCCTGGCGCTGCGCCATCTTTAGCTGGATGACGCGGCAGGCTGCCAGCATTTCCAGCTACTACATGCTGCCCGCAAACCAGGTGGTGGAGCTGGGCACGCAAGTGGTGCTGTAGATCATCCCTGGATGAAAGGCTTGTCAAGATTGGGGGACCGCTAGGGGAAACTCCTTGGCATCTTGAATACCTGCTTGACTACGATCTTGTATACCACATGAAGCGGCAGCATTCCGGGGGCGGCAGCGGTGGGCTCTGTCTGCGCCACTGATCTCGCCCACGGGGAACAGGAGTCAGACATGGAAGTGCGCAATCCTTCACCCGCCCTCTACAACGAGGATCTGGCGCCGGCTCGCCAGCGCAACTGGGGGCCGTTCAGCATCTTCAACGTCTGGACCTCGGACGTGCACAGCCTGTGGGGCTACTATCTGGCGGCCAGCCTGTTCCTGCTGTGCGGAAGCTTCGCCAACTTCCTGCTGGCCATCGGCCTGAGCTCGCTGGTCATCTTCCTGCTGATGAACCTGATCGGCTGGGCCGGCGAGAAGACCGGCGTTCCCTATCCGGTGCTGGCCCGGGCCTCGTTCGGCATCTGGGGCGCCAACCTGCCGGCCATCGTCCGGGCCATCGTGGCCATTTTCTGGTACGGCGCGCAGACCGCTGCGGCGTCCAGCGCGCTCGTGGCCCTGCTGGTCAGAAACGATGCGCTGCTGCATTTCCACCAGAGCTCGCACATGCTGGGTCACTCCTCGCTGGAGGTGATCTGCTACCTGATCATGTGGGGGCTGCAGCTGCTGATCATCCAGCGCGGCATGGAAACCGTGCGCAAGTTCCAGGACTGGGCGGGCCCGGCGGTATGGCTGGCCATGCTGGTGCTCGCCATCGGGCTGGTGGTCAAGGCCGGCAATTTCTCGCTGGAGCACGGCATCCCCATGGATCTGCTGCTGGAAAAGACCAGGGACGCCGGCGTCAACGGCGAGCCCGGCTCGTTCTGGGCGCTGATGGCGGTGGGCGCGACATGGATCACCTATTTCGCAGCGCTGTACCTGAATTTCTGCGATTTCTCGCGCTATGCCAGAGACAGGGCCGCGGTCACCAAGGGCAATCTGTGGGGCCTGCCGGTGAACCTCATCGCCTTTTCCTTTGTCGCCGGCATCACGACCATTGCAGCCTTCCAGGTCTACGGCGAGGTGCTGCTGCATCCGGAGCAGATCTCGGCCAAGTTCGACAGCTGGTTCCTGGCGCTGCTGGCCGCGATGACCTTTGCCGTGGCCACGCTGGGCATCAATGTGGTGGCGAACTTTGTCTCGTCGGCCTTTGATATCTCCAACGTCTTTCCCCGGCAGATCAGCTTCAAGCGTGGCGGCTATATCGCGGCGGTCATTGCGCTGGTGCTCTATCCCTTCGCTCCGTGGGACGGCAGCGCTGCGCATTTCGTCAATGCCATCGGCGCGACGATGGGCCCCTTGCTGGGCATCATCGTGATCGATTACTACCTGATCGCCCGCGGCCGCGTGAACGTGGAGGCGCTGTACCAGGAAGAGGGCGAATACCGCTACCAGGGCGGCTGGAACATCAATGCCCTGGCGGCAACGATTGTGGGTTCCATCTTCTCCACCGTCCTGCCCAATTTCACCAACCTGCTGCCGGCATGGTGGGGAACCTATGGCTGGTTCTTCGGCGTGTTCATCGGCGGCGTCGTGTACTACGTGCTTTCCCTGGTGCAGCCCAGGGTGGCGCTGCCCGCAGGCGCCCGCTGACGGCTTGCGGCAGGCCTTGAGCGAGGCGTGATTCCGAGCAGGCCCGCGGGCCTGCTCGCCACGGCTTCATGCGGCCGCTCATCTGCCAGCGCCTTCAATGTAGGCCTTCCGGCCTGCTGGCATTGACTGCACGGACCTGCGGCCTGGGCCACGCGCACACGGGCAGCCGCTTTTTGCCGGATCGTTTTCTCGCCACCCGCGGCTTTCCCGGGCCAATCTGCCTGTTCCTCAGCGGGGAACTGCTTTGCGCAAAACAGTGGTGACGCAGACAAAAGGAATCCGCATGGCTGCCGTGGCCAGCGGCTCGCAAGGCCTTGCCATTCCTTGGAAAAAAGACGGTTGCGTTCCTGCTTGCTCCCGCCTTGAGAAAGGGGCCGGACAGGCTGCGCTCTTGCCTGGCACCAGGGTTCCTCCTAGGTTTTTGCATTCCAGTCTTGTATACATTACTTGCATGTCAGTGATGTGTGCAAATTGGGCAATGCAGCTCTCCCCGACCGCGCAGCAGAGCTCTGCGGATCCGGGTTCACAGTACCGGCTTCAAAGCTTCTGCCCGGAAGCAAAAACATGGGCTGCAGGCCGCGAATACCGCTTGCAGCATGACCAACGGTAGACAAACATGGCCTTGCTCAGCCGAAACGAGGCCATGGCGAGGGTGCTTGCACAAGGCATCCTGATGGAAGGCGGCATATGAAAGATCTAGCACTGGACTCCCACGACGCATCGTTCGCCTCGGGAGCAACCGCAGAAAGCCCCAGGCGAGCACAGAGCTTGCCGGCCGGGGTTTCGCCTGCGCTGTACAACCATGACCTGGCCCCCACTTCGCAGAAAGGCCGTACCTGGGGCAGCTACAGCTTGTTCACCCTCTGGGCCAACGATGTGCACAGCCTTGGCAATTACTCCTTCGCCATCGGCCTTTTCACGCTCGGCCTTGGGGGGCACCAGATCCTGATGGCGCTGCTTCTGGGTCATCCTGACCGGAGGCCAGCTGGCCATCGACGGCACGCTGATCCACAGCCCGACGGACATCGTCCAGAAGATTCCCAGCAAGCCATTGCTGCTGCTGGCCAGCCTGTCGCTGCTGATCCTGACCATCGCGGTCAACCTGATGGCCAATTTCGTGGCCCCGGCCCTGGCGTTGGCGAACCTGCTGCCAAGGCACCTGAATTTCCGCCGGGCAGCCCTGGTCAGCGCCACCCTCGGCTTCGTGATCCTGCCGTGGAATCTCTACAACTCGCCGGTGGTGATCGTCTACTTCCTGGGAGGACTGAGCTCCTTCCTGGGCCCGCTGTTCGGCATCGTGATGGCCGACTACTGGCTGATCCGCAAGCAGCGCGTGAACGTGCCCGCGCTTTACACCCACGACCCTGCCGGCCCCTATCACTACCGCAACGGCGTCAACCCCAAGGCCATCCAGGCCCTGATCCCTTCGGCCCTGATCTCGCTGCTCTTCGCCTTCCTGCCGATGCTGCAGTCGCTGTCCCAGTTCTCATGGTTCATCGCTGCCGGACTGGGCGCGCTGTTTTACTGGGTGGTCGCCCCCAAGGGCCTGACCTATGAGGACAAGGATGGCGAGGCCATTGCCGTCGCCCCCGCCAAACACTGACAAGGAGAACCGGACACCATGCGTATTCTGATCGTGAACGTGAACACCACCGAGACCATGACCCATGCCATCGGCATGCAGGCACAGAAAGCCGCTGCGCCAGGCACCGAGATCGTCGCCTTGACCCCGCGCTTTGGCGCAGAGTCGGTCGAGGGAAACTTCGAAAGCTATCTCGCCGCCGTCGGCGTGATGGATGCCGTGATGCGCTACGAGCAGCCCTTCGATGCGGTCATTCAGGCCGGCTACGGCGAGCATGGCCGCGAGGGGCTGCAGGAACTGCTGGACGTGCCCGTGGTGGACATCACCGAGGCAGCGGCTTCCGCGGCCATGTTCCTGGGCCACAAATACTCGGTGGTCACCACGCTGGATCGTGCCGTGCCGCTGATCGAAGACCGGCTCAAGCTTGCCGGCCTGGACGAGCGCTGCGCCTCGGTGCGCGCCAGCGGCATGGCCGTGCTGGAGCTGGAAACGGAGCCCGAGCGTGCCGTGGAGGCCATCGTCCGCCAGGCCGGCTTGGCCGTCAGCGAGGACCACGCGGAAGTCATTTGCCTGGGCTGTGGCGGCATGGCCGAACTGGAGTCCAGGATCCGCGAACAGACTGGCGTTCCGGTGGTCGATGGCGTGGCCGCTGCCGTGACCATTGCGGAATCGCTGGTGCGCCTGGGCCTGACCACTTCCAAGGTCCGTACCTATGCGCCGCCGCGCACCAAGCGCGTGACCGGCTTTCCGCTGGCCGCCGATTTCAGCTGGCTGAAGGCGGGTTCGATGCAATAAGGACTGTTCCCGGAAAGCCAGCTCCCAGGTTTCCCGGAGGCCAGCCCTGCGAAGAAGTGAATGCCAGTCGGTGGGGCGCCGGCTGGCATTTTCTTTATGGGCACCTTTGCAGTGATCGGCCGGACCTTGCTTCTTCGGCCCCTGTTGCAGATTGCGGTGACGAGATTTCCTGCCCCTTTGAAAAAAGCAGTCCGCCATGAAAAAAGCCCGCCCGGAGCACCCGGGGCGGGCTTTGGCGCCTTTACCTGCAACTGCGCCGCTGCAGGTGCCGCACCACTGTCAGGCCGTCAGGTCCACCAGCGAACGCGCGATCACCTTGGTGGCGCGGCGCAGATCCTCCAGCACCAGGCGCTCGTCGGAGCGCTTGGCGTGCGA